>JAGYJO010000049.1 GCA_018402095.1 bacterium | reverse complement strand
TTAATTCACGAAACCTTGTATCAAAGTCGTAATTTATCGCGTATTGATTTTGCGTTGTACGCGAGCAATTTGGTGGACCGTCTTGCCGGGTCTTATCTGGGTGCGGCCAATCATGTTTCTGTGGATGTTCCCTGTGAGGAGGTGTGCTTACCTATAGATTTGGCCATCTCTTGTGGGTTGATCGTCAATGAATTGGTTACAAATGCGCTTAAATATGCTTTCCCTGATGGACGGCGTGGTCATATTGAGGTGTCTATTTCCTATGATAGGCAAGAGCAGCAGTTTTGTCTCAAGGTAGCTGATGATGGGGTAGGCTTTCCTTCTAATGTTAACCTGGATGACCCGGTGACTTTGGGATTGCAGCTGGTGACGACGTTGACACAGCAGCTGGATGCTATGATTTCTATGGACAACAAAGATGGTACGACTTTTCGGATTTATTTCGCGGTTCCTGAAGAAAGATGTGACGCATGATGTCTAAACGAATTCTGGTCGTGGAAGATGAAGGTATTGTTGCCAAAGATATTGCACAGCGTTTGCGTTCTTTGGGATACGACGTAACCGGTTTGGTGCCTTCTGCTGAAAAAGCCTATGAAGCTGTTGCTCTGGTTGTTCCAGACTTGGTGTTGATGGACATTCATCTCAAAGGATCTGTGGATGGGATTGCGGCTGCTGAAGTTTTGCGTGCCAAGTATGATATTCCTGTTATTTTTTTGACAGCCTTTGCCGATGTGCCCACTTTAGACCGTGCCAAGTTGGCCGAGCCGTTTGGATATATTCTCAAGCCGTTTGAAGAACGTAGTTTACATGTTCATATTGAAATGGCATTGGTCAAACATGCGTCTGAGCAAAAACTCAAACAAAGAGAGCAATGGATTACGTCTGTTTTGCATAGTATTCGGGAGTCGATTCTGGTGACCGACTTGAAAGGGAATGTGACCTTCATGAATGCAGCGGCTCAGCAGATGACCGGGTGGACACTGTCTGATGCTCTTGGTAGTCCGATTACCTTTGTTTTGCCTTTTGGGTCCCGGTTTCAAGATGGGTGTCCTACGGATTGGGTGATTCGCAATGGCATGCCTTTTATATCTGAGAATTTGCAATTGCAATTTGGAGATGGACATATGCTTCACGTCGAATGTACGGCGGTTCCTCTTTATGATCATTCTTCTCAGATTGTGGGTGTGACCTTGGGGATTCGTAATGTGTCGTCACAGCGACAGTTGGAACGGCAGATTTATGATGACAAACGGCAGTTGGCAGATTTGGTCAAGTCTCGCACCTTGGTGTTAGAGGAAGAAATGGTTCAGTTGCGAAATGAGTTGCGGTCTGAAAAACGTCAAAAAACCATTCTCAAAAAAGCAAAAGAAACCCTTGAATTAGAATTGGATGTGTTGCGTTCGCAGCGGACAGACAAAGATCAGATAGCGTAGTCAGTTTTTATGTCATTTGTTCATTTGCATTGTCATACGGAATACTCCTTGTTAGAAAGCCCTGTTCGGCTACCCGATCTGTTTGCCAAAGCGAAATCAGCAAGCATGGATACCGTAGCGATGACCGACAATGGCAGTATGTATGGGGGCTACGCTTTATTTGGCGGCCAAAAAAGCTGGGTTGAAATCTATTATTACTGCGAGATGTACATCACCCCAATATTGGGGTCAAAGAAAGTGCTCATCATGACCGGCTGATTTTGCTCTGTAAATCCTATAAAGGCTATCAAAATCTAATTCGCTTGGTGTCTGTTTCTGTATTTGATGGATTTTTATTACAAGCCTGGATTGTCCCATTTGGCTGAATTTTCTGAAGATCTCATTGCTATTTCTCCGGGATATAGGGGGATGGTTGCGCAGTGTTTGCGGGACCATAGAATGGATGCCGCTACAGAAGTCGCCACCCAATTGAAGACCATTTATGGCGATGACTTTTTTCTTGGCGTTCAGCGTACAGGGGCGCTCTATGAAGATATTATCGGGGAAGGCACGTTGTCTCTTTCTCAGGCTCTCGGTATTCCGTTGGTGGCATGTAATGATGTGTATGCATTGGAGCCCAATACCAGCGAGTTGCGCCGTATTTTGGGGTGTATTCAAACCGGTCGCCGCTTAGAAGAGGGTGGTGGTGCTTGGGACGATGTTGAAGAAAACTATTTCAAATCACCAGAAGCTATGGCCCAGATTTTTGAGGATCTACCGGAGGCGTTGGCCAATACCCGTGAAATTGCCAATCGGTGTCAGTTGGAAATTGCGACAGAGCAGGTGTTGTTGCCTTTGTTCGAATGTCCAGATGGTTTGTCTAGTGAAGCCTATTTAGAACAATTGATTTGGCAGGGTATTCAGACCAAATATGGCAAAGTGACCGATGAAATTCGTGACCGTGTTGCATTTGAACTGAATATTATTAATGCCATGCAGTATGCGCCTTACTTTTTGATCATTTTTGATTTTTTGGATTTTTGTGTGCGCTCAGATATTCCTGTTGGGCCAGGGCGTGGATCTGCCGCAGGGTCTATCGTGGCCTATGCCTTAAATATTACGAAGATTGATCCGATTCGGTATAAATTACTTTTTGAACGATTCTTGAATCCTGAGCGGGTATCTATGCCAGATATCGATTTGGATTTCTGTATTCGTCGTCGTGGCGAAGTTATTGACTATATTGTGAAGAAATATGGTACGGATTGTGTGTCTCAGATTATTACCTTTGGGACCATGGCGGCCCGTGGTGTTGTTCGGGATGTGGGGCGTACACTCGATGTTCCTTTGAGTGATGTGGATCGTATTGCCAAATTGATTCCCTCGACGCCGGGACATTATACAAGTATTGCGGAAGCTTTGGAACAGGTGCCGGACTTGAAAAAAGCTTACGATAGTACGCCTCAAATCAAACGCTTATTGGATATTGGCCACAAACTGGAGGGCCTCCCAAGACATACGTCTACCCATGCTGCGGGTGTTGTTATTTCCCGTGACCCCTTGATGAGCGTGGTGCCTCTGCTCAAAAATGATGGTCAAATTGTGACCCAATACCCGATGGGGGAACTCGAAAAAATCGGGTTGCTCAAGATGGATATCTTGGGTCTGCGAAATTTGACGGTGATGGATGATTGCGTTCGTTTGATCAAACATCATCGTAATATTGACTTGAATCTCGAAAAGCTCCCTATGGATGATCAAAACACCTATGACCTGCTCTGTGCGGGGAATACGATCGGTGTGTTTCAGTTAGAAAGTCGGGGTATGCGTACCTTGATCAAGGATTTGAAGCCCACGGTATTTGAAGATATTATCGCGCTTTTGGCGTTGTACCGTCCGGGCCCTTTGGGTTCAGGTATGGTAAGTGACTTTATTTCCAATAAATCGGGAAAAACCCAGGTGAAGTATGAGTTGCCGGAACTCGAACCTATTCTTAATGAGACCTATGGGATGATTGTGTACCAAGAACAGGTTATGCAAATCGCCAGTGAAATCGCAGGGTTTTCTTTGGGGCAATCTGACATGTTGCGACGTGCCATGGGTAAAAAGAACAAAGAAGAGATGGACCGTATGCGGGATCTCTTTTTGGATGGTGCGAAGGCAAAGTCATTAAATGCGGCTAAGGCTGCGGGTATTTTTGAGTTGTGCTACAAGTTTGCCGAATATGGTTTCAATAAGTCCCATAGTGCTGCGTATGCGTTGGTGTCGTATCAAACGGCGTATTTGAAAGCAAACTACGGCATCGAATATATGGCGGCATTGTTGTCGTCAGTGACGGGTATCGCTGACAAAACCTCGTTGTATATTCAAGGCGCGAGGTCGATGGGTCTGGACGTTTTCCCCCCGCATGTAAATGAATCAGCGGTGAATTTTAGTGTTACAAAACACCCTGAGTTTCCGGATAAAGAAATTATTCGTTTTGGTCTAGGTGCTATTCGTAATGTGGGTGAAGGTGCCGTTGCGAGTATTTTGGAATCACGGAAAGCCGGTCCTTTTGAGAACCTGCAAGACTTTGTGAAGCGTGTGGATTTGAAGCAGGTCAATAAGCGTGTCTTGGAAAGTTTGATCAAAGCCGGCGCTTTTGATGGCATGGGTGACCGTGGTGCCTTGATTGGCATGTACGAACGTGTTCTCGAAGTGGGTCAAATGTACGTTCGGGAACGTAGTAATGGGTGTCGGTTTGTTTGATGGGCCGGGAGCCAGATATGGACCCTGGCCCGGTAGGTACCGAAGACGCCGTTGAAATAGGATTTATGGACCGCCTGAAAATGGAAAAAGAAATGCTGGGACTCTATTTGAGCGGCCACCCTTTGGATCATTTTCAAGAAATGTTGGCGACGCTTCCTTGCAACTCTGCCACCTTGACCCAGGAACATGATGGTCAAACCCTGACCATGGCTGGAATCGTTTTGGGGTCTCGTAAGATGATGACCCGTAGTAACCGTGAGATGTTGTTGGGTAATTTGGAAGACCTTCGCGGCTCTATTTCTCTGATGATGTTTACATCTGATCGGGATGGCCCTGAAAAGCAAGCTGCGTTTCAGGATGATTGTGTGGTCAAAGTGACAGGTCGTGTCAAAGTAAGAGATGATGAGTTTACGATGATCGTGGATGATATTTCTCTATTGGATTTTACCTATAGAGCACGCCGCTTGATGATTGATGCGGATAATTTGGATGATACGGTTTTGAATGACATTCGCCGTGCATTGCTGGCGCATCATGGGCCTATGCCGGTTTGTTTTAATTTGGGAGATGCGACCGTGTTAGCGCATCGTAAATATTGGGTGACGGATAATGAATTGTGTCGTACCCGGGTGGCTGACATCGCAGGGTCGGGACATGTGTGGGTAGGCTGAAAAACCCCTTTTGGGTTGCTTGTGTGCTGGCTTTTGTGCTGATCCCGGGAATTCTTGTGGCCACAGATAGACCCCTTCGTGAAAAAGTTGGCCAAATGGTCATGGTTGGTTTTCATGGTAAGCATGTCTCGGATGCTGATGTGCAGACCTTGGCGGCGCAAATTCGGGCGGGTGATGTGGGCGGCGTTATATTGTTTTCGTACAACTTGGGAACAGACGATGAAATTAAGACCTTGGTTTCTTTTTTGAAGGCGCAGTCGTCGCAATATCCCTTGTTGGTGGCGGTTGATCAAGAAGGGGGGCGTGTTGCCAGACTTCGCAAACGGCTTTTCCCCTCGGCCAAAAGCATGGGACGTAAATCTGTTGTCGAGGCTGAGGCCCTCTATGCAGATATGGGCACGCTGGTCGCTAGTTATGGTATTAATCTTGTTTTGGGCCCTGTTGTGGATGTGGATCATGACCCGCCCTCCCCTGTGATTGGTGGTTTTTCTAGGAGTTATAGTCGGGATCCAGAAACGGTTGTCCGTTATTCGCGGGCTTTTATTTCGGGCATGCGGGCTGCTCATGTACTGACGGCGATCAAGCATTTTCCGGGACATGGGAGTGCGCAAGGCGATACGCATGAGGGTATGGTGGATACGACAGCCGTTTGGTCCGACAAGGAGCTTATCCCGTATCGACAACTTTCTACTGCGAATATGGTGATGGTGTCGCATATTGTGAATAAAAAGTTGGATGAAACGGGAGCCCCTGCGAGTTTATCAGGCCCTATGATTACGGGAATCCTCCGAGAGATATTGGGGTATCAAGGTGTTGTTATTACCGATGATTTGCAAATGGGTGCGATTCAGTCACACTACCTTTTGCCCGAGGTTGTTTCTCGAGCCGTTTTGGCGGGCAATGATATTCTTTTGTTTGGGAATAATGCGGCACTTCTCAAAGCCTCCCAGAGCTCAGATTCTTTGTCTGTTTCTGTGCTGGACTTGATTATCGCAGCTGTTGGAAACGGAACTATTCCTGTGTCTCGTATCGATGCTTCGTATGGGCGGATTTTGCGTTTGAAAGAAAAGCTGACTGCGTTTTAACTTTCTTCGACGCTTTATTATTTCGAAACAGCACCTTTTTCAGTGTTTTCTTGTGCTTGCATCAATTGCTTTGTCAGTTTTTCTGTCATTGTATCGGTGAGTTGTTTGGTGATTTTATCTGTGATGGTTTCTGTTAACGTGTCTTTTGTTTTGTCTATTTCTTCGACGGGTTTCTTTATGGCGATGCCGTCGAATTTTGATAACACGCCACTATAATGCTGCAGTATCATGGAGTTTTCTAGTTGATCTGGTGCAACGAAGGTGAGTATCAATGCCAGTGGCACAACCAGACCAAACCCTTTGACGCACCCAAAGACAAAGCCTGCTAGACGGTTAAAAATACCCAAGCCGACGGTGCTGCTCAATCGGTCTAATAATTTACCGATGCTGCTTACGATGACAAATACCAACCCTGCGATCACAAGTCCAGATCCCCATAACCCCAAGTTGTATGGGAGTGGCACCCAATCAGAAATGACGGTGTTTGCAGTCGCAGCACCTTGAATCCCTGCGAATAACGCTGCGCCTATAGCGAGAATGTCGCAGAGCATACGAATCATCCCTTTCCATAAGCCGCGTATGGCGTGGAAGGCTACCCATATTAAAATGAGGATGTCTATCCCCGCTAGTGTTGGACTAACCAAGATGCATCAGATAGGTGGCTCCCGACAAAACAAACAATAACGCGATGCCCCCAAGTGTGATGGGTATGGCGATTAATAACGAAACACTCTGTAGATTAGAGATATTGTAGATGGTTTTGATGATGTGAAATTCTAGGCATAATACCAAGATAGAAACCCCAGCGTGAGCCGCCCATATGAGATTGGGTGTTTGGAGTATGGCTCCGATTTGCTCGATAGGAAACCCCAATAGACCTGGGAGCTGAGCGATGATTAGCCAGTATCCAATGCGTAGTCCTTGTGGTTGGCAGCGATAGAGTAATTGGGCGACGGTATCGATGATGACCCCTGTTCCGAGGCCTATAACGAGTCCTAAGATCGTGATGGCGACATAGCCCAAAAAGCCAAAGCCCCAGCTCGAACTACTGTATAGGCTCAGTGTATATAGCGCACAGACCATCAGTACGAGTGATAGCCGGGGACTTTCTGTTGCTACTGTTGCGATTGGTTTTGTGATAAATCGATAGAGTAGAGATAATTCGTTTATAAAGTCCATAGTGCGGTGTTGTTTAACTTGGGGAACAAAGACTGGACATTTAATTGCCGTTTCAGTTGCCCCAACCATTTTGGAACGCCTGGATTTCCGGGGTAAATAAGATTGGGGTTTTTACCCAACTTGCTTTGTTTGCCAACGTAGATAAGTGTTTCTTCTAAGCCGCCGATCTGGTCGATGAGTCCCGCCGTTAGTGCTTGAGAGCCACTGAATACCTGTCCTTGAGAGAGGGTTAATATATTTTCTGTTGGTAAGTTGCGTTGGCTGGCAAGTGCTGCGCGAAATTGCTGATGTATTTCGGTTAGTGTTGCGTTGATCATGTGTTCTTCGTCGGTTTTGTTTTTTCGCCAACCGGACAGCATGTCTTTATATATACCGCTTTTGTGGGTAATGAGACTGACGCCGTATCTGTCTTTGACCTCGCTGAGATCCCATTGTTGTATCAATACGCCGATGCTACCGACGAGGCTGCCAGGGTTTGCGAAAATGGTGTCTGCAGAAAGTGCTACCCAGTAGGCCCCTGATGCACCCATGTCTGCGATGGATGCGACGATGGGGATTTGTCTTTCGTTTTTGACGCGTTGCAATGCGTTGAAAATTTCTTGAGAAGCACCAACTGTGCCGCCAGGGCTATTGATCCTTAGTACAATACCTTTGACGTGCTTGTTTTCGCCCAGTTCTTGTATTTGTGTGATGAGGCTGTCTGCATCTTGTCCAGAAGACCAGACATCCGCGGGTTCTGAAAAAGCAATAGGCCCATAGATAGACAAGATGCCAATGCCGTCTTGTCCTGGGCTGGATGTGCGCATATTGTTGTTGGGCTGGATTTCTTTGTTGCGCATGCTGAGACCCGCGCTGATGACAAATAGAAATATCAGTAAACCAATAATAATGGATTCTTTGTTCATAACGTGATTTTAGAGTATAGCCCAAGGACGAGGAAAGTTCGATGGTTTTATGGGTGTGGGTGGTTTTTTTCGATTGTGGCGATCTATTCATGTGGTTAGTGACGGTGTATCAGCGCTATGTTACATCATCATCGCATACCGAAAAAACGCAAGAAACCCAACGCCCTACCGGGATTTCGTTATGCGGTGATGTTGGAAATGGGATTTGGGCGGGGGTATGGGGGTGCGAAATTGGGGAATGGGCAAAAAATGTTTCGCCCCTACGAGGAAAATTGTGACCGCATCATCCCAGAAATCTTCGAAATCGTGCAGTATCCTGGTTCAGACAAGGGTCACCACGGGGGCTCGAACTATGCGAGGCCCCAAGTCCCTCCCCGGGGAAGGGGACCTTTATTTCAAAGGGAGAGCGCGTTGTCGCTCTCCCTTTGGATCCCTTTATTGAAAAGGCGATTACCCCCGTACAGACTTCCCACATTTGGGACACACGCGACTAAAAAGAAACCCACGACGAATCACAACCTCAAGACAGTGAGGACACAGAATCGGAGCCCGCCAAATCCAAAGGATACAGCTTTCCGAACAACCCAACAGATTTACCAAGACAAACAACCTCTAAACAATAACTAGCCCGAGTAAATCTGCCATTCTATTTTAACCAAATGATTTTTGAGAAAGTGCAACAAAACAACTGTTGGGGTATGCAATCCATTCGAATACTCCAACGTATCAGCATCTAACCATCTATAGTTTCTATTTAGACGAGCAGTAACGGCTTTAGGGGACATTCCAATATTTAAATATTTCACAGGCCACTTTTCATCGCTAATCACAATAGAGGTCAACACGATCCCTCCTCCACTTTTCTGATTAAGCTCTATAAAAGTTATGCATAAGCCCAAATAGTGAAGGACATAAGACACATCAGACTCATTTGAATACGGGTTTATTCGCTGATCTTGAATCACACTATCAGGATCTCCCAATGTTGCAATAATCAGAGATTTAGACGTTTCAGGAATTAGAAAATCCCAGCCATTGTCTATAAACTCATTTATTATCAAGTCCGACACAGGCGCCGTATCCACCTCATTATTCAAATTATCCGGAACTCGCAAACGAGATCCTTTCGCGAAAACATATCCAAAAAAAACAATCAAAATAAAAGCAACCAACAAATACAATTTAATACGCATAATCAACCCCACTATGACCATTTTTATGCATTGAATCTCGAACATCTTTCCCAAAAGGAGCAGTTTGACGCCCTCCTAATAAAGGCGAAACATTGCCAGGATGAACATGCTGCCCATCTTTCATTCTTCCCAGATGAACATGCGGTCCACTGGAATTTCCATTTGTTGGATTAGCATACTGTCCAAGATACTGCCCTTTTAAAACATAACTTCCTTTTTCGACAGATATACTATCTGGGTCCATATGTCCATAGACATAAAAGTCCGACCACTTACCCACCTTAACGTTATAGCCCCATCCTTTACGATGATTCTTTACATCTTGCCACCCAACATCTATCACAAAACCAGAATCCACGGCAAATACAGCTCTCGGAACGTGCATGGGTCCAAAATCAGGAATTACATCATTATATAGAGAGTCTCCGCCTACGCCATTATCATGATATTGATTAGCACCCCCAGACCCTCCAGCCCCAAAATCATACCCCCCACCAACGCGTCCATTCCAAGCCTCCGCATACGTATGCAGCGCAGCTGTGAAAAAGGGGTTCGAATCCGTCCAAGTTTCATATCCACCCGTGAACCCGTCAGCGAGGGCGCCAATGGTACCTCCGATTTTTGCACCCAGGATAAATCCATCCATGGCCCCTTCTCTGAAGTCACCGCCAGCCAGCATGCGCTGTGTCCCTCCTATAAGTGCCCCATAGGCCGCCCCAACAAATACGCCGATTTCAAAG
>JAGYJO010000048.1 GCA_018402095.1 bacterium | reverse complement strand
AATCACGCCCCTACGGGATTCCATTGTAGGGGCGCAATTCATTGCGCCCTTTCTGCGAACGGGTCCCTTTCTGGCGAACTGGCCCTCTCTGCGAACGGGGGGGCAATGCGGACAGGTTCCCCAATGCGAACGGGGCCAAAAAAAAGGGCGTGATGAATCACGCCCCTACGGGATTCCATTGTAGGGGCGCAATTCATTGCGCCCTTTCTGCGAACCGCGCCCTCTCTGCGAACGGGTCCCTTTCTGCGAACTGGCCCTCTCTGCGAACGGGGGGCAATGCGGACAAGTTCCCCAATGCGGACGGGTCCCTTTCTGGCGAACTGGCCCTCTCTGCGAACGGTCCCCCCCTATTTCGCGTTGCTGCGTATTTTGGCTTCCAGATAATCGATGATCATCATGGCGATATCGATGTTGAGTGTGTTTTCGATGCCCTCTAGTCCTGGGGAGCAGTTGACTTCGATGACCTTCATTCCCGTATCTGACGGGATCATATCGACACCAGCGACGGAGAGGCCTACGGTTTTGGCGGCTTTGACCGCTATCTCGCGTTCTTTGTCGCTGAGATGGTAGACACTTGGGGTGCCACCCCTATGGAGGTTGGAGCGAAATTCTCCTTCGAGCCCTTGCCGGCTCATGGCGGCTACCACCTGGTCTCCGATGACAAAGCAGCGAATATCATGGCCTTTGGATTCGTGAATGTATTCTTGGAGAATAAACTCGATTTGGTTTTGTTTGAGGACGTCTATGATGCTACACGCTTGAGAATCGCTTTGTGCGAGCATGACGCCTACGCCTTGTGATCCGTCCAATGTCTTGATGATGACGGGCGCACCGCCAATAGTCTCTAGGAGCATATGTGAGGGGATGGTAAATGACCCGTAGACGGTTTTGGGGATATCGATCTTGGCTTGGGACAAGGCTTGCAAGGTGTGGAGCTTGTTGCGTGCGACCCGCATCCCTTGGGCTGTGTTGAGGCTGGTGATGTGTTTGTTTTCTAGCTGCTGTACCAGTGACAGAACATAGTTGGCACTCTGGACCCCGACGCGGGGTATGAGGCCATGGATGCGGGGCAGCTTTTCTCCGAGATTCAAGACTTCAGACGGCGAACCAATCTGAAACTGTGTGCTCATAGGGTCTATCACAGAGACCATGTGGCCCCGTCTCCGTGCCGCAAAAATGAGCCGGTGCGTGGAAACGAGGCGGGTGTTTCGGGAAATAATCCCAATACGGATTCGTGCCATTACTGGGACGCTGGTAGATCAGCTCCCTCAGATGGTTTCCGATAAAAATGGGCGAAGATAGGGCTGGCAATAAAGATCGATGAGTAGGTACCGACGATGACGCCCCAGAGCAATACGATAGAGAATCCGTTCATCATCGTGCCGCCAAAGACAATCAGAGACAGCAATACCAAGATGACGGTGGCAACGGTATTGATGGTGCGGCCCATGGTTTCTTTGAGGGATTGGGTAATGGTGTTGGCCAATGACAATCCGGCTTGTTTTGGGGTCTGAATGTTTTCACGTATACGGTCAAAAATGACGATCGTATCATTGATCGAATAGCCCAAAACAGTGAGGATAGACGCGACAAAAACGAGATCTATTTCGAGATACAGCAGTGACGCGAAGCTCATGACAGCCAAGGCATCATGGGTGGTGGTGAGTAGGGCTGCCATCCCGTAGGCAAAGTCAAAACGCCATGTGATATACACCATGAGCAGTCCGGATACGGCCAAAACGATCCAGATGGACTTCTCACGCAATTCGGCACCCATAGACGGTCCGATGAAGTCGATTTCTAGGATTTCTGTTTGTCCGTAGACGTCGTTGAGCTTGGCATGAATGAGGCTGCTTTGGTCTTCTGTGAGCGCGCGTGTTTTGATGATGAGCTCTTGGTCACGGGTGACCTGGATGACACTGTTTGCCAGATCAAGCTCACCTAGTGCTGTACGTATTTTGGCGATTTCTTGGGTGGTGACGAGTGAGGGATCTTCGGCTGACGCGATGGCGTCAGAGATAGCAGGTACCCGCATCATGAGGGAGCTGCCACCGGCAAAGTCTGTGCCAAAATTGAGAACGGGATCCCCTTGGATGAGTCGCAATCCCATGAGTCCAAAGCCGGCCAGGATGAAAAGGCCAGAGACCAAGAACCAAACCATGCGACGTTCTACCACGCGTAGTAACATTAGTTATTCCTCCAGAATGAATGTTGTATCACTTGATGACCAACTTTTGGTTTTCTTTTGCGTAAGGGGCATAGAGTAAGAGTAGCCATTGTGAAACGAAAACAGCGGTGAACATACTCACGATGATCCCAAGGCTCAGCGTCACGGCAAATCCACGAATGGGGCCTGTGCCAAGTACGAACAAAACGAGGGTGGCCAGTAAGGTGGTGATGTTGGCATCGAGGACGGTGGCAAAGGCTTTTTGGAATCCTATTTTGACCGCGGTGAGATAGCCTACGCCATTTTGATGTTCTTCTTTGATACGCTCAAAAATGATAACGTTGGAGTCCACGACCATCCCCATCGTGAGAATGAACCCGGCAATACCAGGCAGTGTGAGTGTGGCACCAATGAACTTCAATGCGGCATAAAAAATGAAGAGATAAAGCAGCAATGCGATGGCAGAAATGACGCCAGGAATGCGGTAGACCATGATCATGAAGGCACAGATGAGTACAAATCCGATGACCCCGGCCACACGGCTTTTTGCGATAGAGTCTTTGCCCAATGTAGGCCCCACGATTTGGTTCGAAATGACCTCCACGGGTACCGGTAATGCCCCGGCTTTGAGCTGAATGACGAGGTCTCGGACTTCTTGGTTTGAGAATTGGCCGGATATCTGTGCGCGACCACCTGAAATAGCTTCATTGACCTGTGGTGCTGAGATGACTTTGCCGTCCAGCAAAATAGCCAGAGGCTTGCCGACTGATCGTCCGGTAACGGCATGAAATTTGCGGGCGCCTTCTGGGCTGAATTCAATGTTTACAATCGGTCGTGAATATTGGTCGGAACCGGGGTAGGCTGATTTTAAATCAGCACCACTAATGGCGACTTTTTTCAGGAAAATAGGTTTTTCGGAAATGACGCGGCCTTCGTTGTCCCGTTGGGTATACATGGCGAGGCTTGCGTCGGGCCCTGCGAGTAAGGCTATTTGCTCTGCGGTGAGCGGGGTTTCTGTCATCGGTGCCCATTCGGCTTCGACGAACGTGAGCTGGGCTGTTTCACCGATGAGGCGAAGTGCCCGTTGGGCATCATCCAAACCTGGGAGTTCTACCACGATTTGCCGGAGGCCTTTGGTGGCGATGACAGGTTCTGCGACTCCGAGACTATCGACTCTGTCGCGGATGATGGCAAGGACCCCATTGATGGCGTCGGCATCTACTTTGACGAGTTCCGTGTCTTGGGCTTCCAAGACAATACGAACGCCGCCGCGGAGATCCAGACCGAGATGGAGTGGGCGTAGAATGATGATGGCCACGCTGGCAATCAAAACGCCAATGGCAAGTAGAATACGAAGACGCTGTGACATGGGGGACGACTCCTTTATCGTGGGGTCCAAAGGGTTAATGCCTTTGGTGTGAGTGTGCAGGGCAGAAGGGCCCCATACGCGCCATTATTGGACATGGCTATCTCTCATATGGGGGAAGAAGAGAACGTCGCGGATAGACGCTTGATCGGTGAGCAACATGACCACGCGGTCGATGCCGATGCCCAAGCCTGCAGCGGGAGGCATCCCATATTTCAAAGCAAGAACGAAGTCTTCATCCATGACATGGGCTTCGTCCCAACCGGACTCTCTGGCTTTTTCTTGCTCCATGAGTCGTGCATGTTGCTCGATGGGATCATTGAGCTCAGAGAAGGCATTGGCCACTTCCATTTTGTTGATGATGAGCTCAAAACGCTCCACGAGATTTTTGTCGTCCCGTTTGCGTTTGGCTAGGGGTGAGGTTTCCCACGGATAGTCCAAGATGAAAACAGGTTGGATCAAATGGGATTCGACGGCTTTGTCATAAATGAAGTTGATCAATTCGCCACGTAGGGGTTCTTGGTGAATTTCCAGACCCAAAGACAGTGCTTTTTTGAGGAGGACCTCGTCGGAGTCTGTGATGGAAACACCGGCATGCTCTTGGAGCGCATCGCCCAAGGTAAGCCGTTTGAATGGGGGCGTGAAGTCTAGGGCTTGGCCTTGATACACAATGTCGTAACGGCCATGAATGCGATGGACGAGACCCGCTATCATGGTTTCTGTGAGACGCATCATGTCATGATAATCCGCGTAAGCTTGGTAGATTTCCATGAGGGTGTACTCAGGATTGTGCTTGAAAGAAATCCCTTCGTTTCTGAACACGTGTCCGATTTCGAAAATGCGTTCGAAGCCGCCAACGAGTAGTCTTTTGAGCGGTAGCTCTAGCGAAATACGAAGGAAAAGATCTTGTTCCAATTCGTTGTGATGTGTGGTGAAGGGTCTTGCGGATGCGCCACCATAGACCGTATTGAGTACAGGTGTTTCCACTTCCATGAAGTCTTGGTCGTGGAGCATATTTCGGATTTGGTGCAACACGGTTGACCGTGTTTTGAAAACATCTCTGACCTCAGGGTTTGCGATGAGATCGACATAGCGTCTGCGGTAACGCATCTCCTTGTTTTGAAGACCGTGATATTTTTCAGGGAGGGGGTGGATGGCCTTCGTGAGCAAGGTGATGGTCGCGATTGCGATGGTTAGCTCCCCACGTTTCGAGCGAAAGGGTTTGCCTGTGATGCCGACGATGTCGCCAACGTCGAGGCTGAGGAGGTGGGCATACGTGTCTTCGCCCAATGTGTTGATCGTGGCATAAACCTGAACGCTGCCGCTGATATCGCGAATGTTTCCAAAAATGGCTTTGCCGTGGCCCCGTTTGGCCATGATGCGGCCTGCTATGCTCACGACATCTTCGGAGTGGGCTTCTGGACCTAGTGCTTCATAGGTGGAGACCACGTCGCCTATGGGGTTTTTGTTGTCATAGGTATATCCGTAAGGCTCGTATCCTGCGGCACGAAGGTCTTGTACTTTTTGGAGTCTGGTTTCTTCTTCTGTAATGTGGGCTTCTGCTGTTTGTGGGGTGTCGCTACTCATTCGGGATCTACGAGCTCCGAGTCACTGATGAGTTGTGCGATAGCGGGTGCTTCTTCGGAGAAGACTTGGATTTTGGAGGACATCTTGGTGATGTCTAGGACCCGTTTGACATCCTTTGTTGGCTGCAATAAAACAAGTTTGCCGCTTTTTTGGGCTGCTTTTTTGTGTCCTTCGAATAGGGCCCACAGTCCAGATGAGTCGATGTAGCTCACATGCTGCATATCGACCACGACGTAGACGCGTCCTTCTTCGAAAATGCCATTGATCACGTCTACAAAGTGAGCTTGATTTTCGATATCTAGCTCGACAGTGCCTGTGACCTTCTTTTGGCTTTCGTTGTATTCTGCACCAATTTCAACCTTGATGATTTGAGGGTGGACTGAAGACTTAATGATTTCCATGTGCAGCTCCTTTTTTGAGATATTTCGTAAGACAAAGTTCTGTACCTACTTTGGAGGTTCGATTGTATTTGACATTATCCATCATCGTTTTGATCAGATAAACCCCTAGTCCAGATCCTTCCAATTCGTCCAAATGCTCTTCACCTTTAATGCTTTTTGATCCGAGGCCTGGACCAAAATCTTTGATGAGAATTTCCAAACGATCTGAAAAAACCCTGAACTCAAACAATATATCACCTTTCTCGCTTCCAAAGTAAGCATGCTCTATTACATTGGCCTGGGCTTCGTTGATCGCGAGCTTGAGATTGAAGATGTCTTCATCCGAAAAACCCATCTCTGTGGCAATGGATTCGGTCTCAATTCGGATACGTTTCACAAAGCGTTTGGCGCTGGTGACGCGGATTTTTTTGACCCTTAGGGGGCTTTCTTCTTCAGTCGTTTGGGCTGTGTTGATGCGGATCGCTACGACCGTGACATCGTCGCTGGCTTCGAGGGGCTCCAAGTGCTGTTTGAGTTGGGTGTAGAGCTTGTCTAGGAACACTGTACTGGAAATGTCGGGGGTGTGTTTGACCAGCGCCTGTACTTGGTCGATATTGAAACGTAGTCCTTTGTTGTTGCGGGATTCAATGAAGCCATCGGTGAAAAGCAGTAGGGTGTCTGCTTCCTGGAGGGTTATTGTTTTTTCCTCGTAGCTGGAGTCGGGTAATGCACCGAGTGGGAAGCCGGATGTATCTAGCGTGATGATTTGGGTGTCTCTGAAAATAGTGGCCGGCTCATGTCCTGCGTTGGCATAGGTCAGTGTTTTTTGTGCGGGGTCAAATATAGCGTAGAAAAGAGGGACGAATTTTTGGATGACGGGATCACGAAAGAGGAGCGTGTTGATTTTTTCTAGTGCTTCTTTGGGGGAGAATATGGACATGAGGTGGGTGTGTAGAATGCTTTTGAGCATGGCCATATAGAGGCCTGCCGGGACCCCTTTTCCGACGATATCGGCGATGCAAATACCCAGGTGGCCATTTTCCAATTCGAAAAAATCGTAATAGTCACCACCAATTTCCCGTGCGGGCACCGAGATGGCACCGATGGATGCGCCTGGTGGTTGCGGAATGATTTCGGGAAGTAGTTTGGTTTGGATTTCATTGGCCACTTTGAGCTCTTGATCGAGCTTTTGTTTTTTGAGTGTTTCTTGGTACAGAATGGCATTGTAAATGGCTGTGCCGGACAGGTTTGTGATCGTGGTCAATGTTTTGATGTCGTCAGCGGACCACGCGGGTTGGTCTGTGCCGTATTTGCGTGCAATGTTGAGCAATCCGATGCTGTGATCTTTGACCATGATGGGAATGCAGATGTAGCTGTCGATGAGGATTTTGACCTGATGGTTCACTTTGGGGTTGTGCAGATAGTTTTCGATCAGGGAAATGTTTCTGTTTTTGGCGGTGTATTCCGAAATGGTTTCCCCAGAAATAAACTTGTACTCACGTCGTATTTTGTCAGGGAAATTGGCGTGGACACGGGTCTGGAAATTACGACCATCGAGGAGCTGGATAGCGCCCATTTCGGCATTTGCGACGGTCATGATGAAGTCCATGAGCAATGAGAGTAGCCCATCAAGATCACTGATAGATTTGATAATGGCGTCTACCTTTGAAATGACTTCGAGTCGTTGTGAATTGACCTTGTTCATTTTGTGGAGTTCGGTGAAGTCTCGAAAAACCATGACGGTACCCACATGGGTGTCGTCGCTGTCGAAAACAGGGACGATGTTGACGGAGAAAAAAGTTCCTTTGTAGCTGATTTCTTGTTCGAGAGACGGGTTCCCCGATTCGGATGTTTCCCAGTATGTTTTTTGGATTTTCATCTGACTCAGACGCTCGAGGACCGCTTCCGTTGACGGATGTTTGATGCGTAGCATGTCTTGTGCTGCGGGGTTGATGATTTCTAGACGGTCTGTGCTGTCCATCATGATGACGCCGTCGGTCATGCTTCGGATGACGGCATCCATTTTGGATTTTTCAAGACGCTTAATGATTTTGAGCCTGCCGAGATTGGCTGAAAGTTGGTTGGCCATGGTGTGGAGAAAGGTCATTTCATTGCGGGTGAATGCGTTTCGCAATGTGGAGCAGACGTTCAACATACCGATGACTTCTTCCTTGAAGATCAACGGAACATTTGCGAAAGACCGCATGATGGGCGGGTTTTCTATCTTGATGTGGGGGATTTCGACCAGGCTCACAGTGGATTTGACGTTCTCAGGGTCAATGGTGCGTTTGATGAAGGGGCTGGTGGCGGCCATGATGTTGGTTTGTGCGCTTTTGATGAAATCGGGATCAACTTCGCGGCTAACGCGGGTGATGATTTCACCGCCAGGTAGGAAGTCCAGCAAAAAGATGGTGCAAATATCAAAGTGCAATACTTTGGCAAGGGCATCCATGACAATGCCGACGATTTGGGTGTAGTTGAGTGAATAACCGAGGCTATTGGATGTGTCGTAGAGTACCGTTAATTCCAGCAGTCTGCGCTTGAGGTCTTGTTCGTCGCGCTGGATGCGTTCTTTGAGCTCGCGCTTGTCAGAGAGTAGGCCTTCGATGCGTTGGTGTACCAATAGATTGTCTAGGGCGATGGCGGTGGCTTCGCTCAAGGGTGCTAATAATTTGAGACGTTCTTGGAAGGCCGGGTCTTTGTCGAGGTGTCGCTTTTCACGCCAGCCATGAATGACGGCGATCCCGAGGACTTGGGTGTCATCAGAAAGCATGGTGATGTAGATACTATCGCGACAATCAAACTGAAAGTGCGCGATGTCTTCTTCCAATTGGTTTTTGTCTGTGAACGATTGGGTATCTCGGTCTGAAATGTAACGGATGGATTCCAAGGCTTTTTTTGCTTGTTTGAACAACCATTCGCGTTCTTGTATGGGGATGACCCAGCTGGGGTCTAGTGTGCTGTGTGCGAGTAGGGTGGAGTCGTCGGTGGTGTTGAAGAGTATCAAGCTAATATCGGGAAACCCAATGCCATGGGTGATCGCGGTGCAGAACTTTTTGATGATTGTTTCTCTGGCCACCACCTTTTCCTTTAATGTACTGATGACATCATGGACAGCTTTGAGAGAGGGTGGGGTGAGATGGTTCATTGTTGTGCTATCTTAGCGTATGGCTCTGTGGCAGGTGGGTTATTTTTGAGATAATGGAGAGCACTTCTTCGACATCAAAAGGTTTGTAGATGACGCCGTAAGCGCCCAGCTCGAAAGCATCTTTGAGAAAATCATCGACAGTGAATCCTGTCATAAGAACTACCAGTACGCTGGGTCTGTTTTTTTGTATTTCTCTGTATGTTTCTATGCCGGAAAGACCTGGCATCTTGAGATCCAAGAAGATGATGTCTACAGGCTGGCTGGATTTCACGACCTCGACACACTCATAGCCTGATGATGTGGTGATGGTGTTGTAGCCCGCTTGTTGTAGAATAAATTCAAAGATAGACGTGATCGAAGGGTCGTCGTCTACCACCAAAATTGTCCGGCTTGTGTCAGTATTGATCATGAAGGACTCCTTTTTCACAGTTTACGTACGGTGACTTATGAATGTCAATTTGAGAGGTTAAAAAATATGTCAACCACCCCTATCGCTTGGATAAAAGAAACGACACACTGTCACTTGGAGCCCTTGATTCAGTGGTTGTCCTTTGAGAGCGTGAGTACCAATCCGTCACATGTACAAACCGTAATCTCTTGTGCTGAGTATACCCGAACATTGTTAATAGATGCAGGGTTTTCTACTGTTGAGATAATTGACACGCCAGGGCACCCCATTGTTTATGCGGAATGGGTGGTGGATCCTGCGTTGCCGACGGTGTTGATCTATGGCCATTATGATGTCCAACCCCCCGAACCATTAAGCCTCTGGGAGACGCCGGCCTTTGTACCAACCATTCGAGATGGGCAGCTCTATGCCAGAGGGGCTAGTGATGACAAAGGCCAAATCTATTGCCATATACGGGCGCTCAAAGCCTATTCGGAAACGGTAGGGAAGCCGCCCGTCAATATCAAGATCCTGATCGAAGGTGAGGAGGAAATCGGTAGTCCCAACCTTCAGCCTTTTATTGTGGCTAACAAGGACCGCCTTAAGGCCGACATTGCCTTGGTGTCCGATACGCCGATGATCGCTGAGGATAGACCGTCTCTCTGTACCAGTTTGCGTGGCTTGCTCTATACCGAAATAACGCTGCGGGTGGCCAATACGGATCTGCATTCGGGGCAACACGGGGGAGCTGTTCCCAATGTCTTATTGGAACTGTCTCGGCTTATGACGACATTCAAAGATTCAGACGGCGTGGTGCAAATCCCGGGATTTTATGACGGCGTTACCGTCTTGTCCCCCGCTGCCCGTGCCGCTATTCGTGATTTACCCCATGATGATGCA
>JAGYJO010000047.1 GCA_018402095.1 bacterium | reverse complement strand
CTTATTGGATCGCATTTCTGGCGCGATTTGTATTTTGTCTGGGGCAACGCTTTCTGTGGAGTTGATCCTCCACGTTTCAGAAAGCTTTCGCGATATTTTATGGCAGTTCAACCAGGCCTTTATCGCTTACTTTGCGCTCGACATTCTGATTCGCATTTTCATATTACGACAGCCCAAACATGTCCTCACCCACCCACTAGACATGGCCATCCTCATTCCCGTCTTCGCCCTATGGCAACCCAGCCATAGCGTCTGGGGCAGCATTTTTGTCACACAGCTCCCACTCCTACTCATCACTATTGGACGCATGATGCACCTCTATAGCCTGTTCCAATTCTTGAGATTCAAGCCCGTCCATTCACTGATCGCAGGCTTCGGCATTCTCATTTTTGTAGGATCGCTGCTACTCAGCCTCCCGCTCAGCACAACCACCGCAATTCCTTATCTAGACCTCCTTTTCACCGCTGCATCCGCTGTCTGTGTCACAGGCTTAAATACGGTCGACTTTGCGCATGCATTCACCCGATTTGGACACGGCATCATACTCGCACTGATTCAAATCGGCGGCATTGGATTCATGACATTCACAACGCTCATGGCCATTCTCATGAACCAGCGCATGTCACACAGAGAAACCAGCGCCATGCAAGAAGCCTTTATGGCCTTTAACCGCAAGGAACTCATCCAAATGATCATAGCGGTATTTCGATATACCCTGATCATCGAAGGCATTGGGGCTCTAGCCTTATTTTCCGTCTGGCATACCCATTTTCCCACATGGCAAGATGCGGCATTCGCCTCTATTTTTCATTCGATTTCAGCATTTTGTAACGCGGGATTTGCGCTATTTTCAGACAGCATGATGCCATTTCAAAACGCGCCTGGCGTTTTATCGCTCATCTCTATCTTGATTTTTCTCGGTGGCATTGGGTTCCCAGTTCTCTTCAACCTCATGCAATATATTTCAAGGGATGCCAAGCGCACACGGTTTCGCCTACAAACCAAAATAGCCGTCGGCATGTCGCTCATACTCATTGTCTTGGGCACAAGCGTTACTTTTTTGTCAGAACAACATCGCAGCCTCGCCCACATGAGCTTTCCCGACAAAGTCGTCAATTCACTTTTCCTTAGCGTTTCACCCAGAACCGCCGGATTTAATGCCATCGACATTTCCACCATGCATATGGCCTCTCTCTTCTTCATGATGCTACTCATGTTCATCGGGGCATCACCAGGCTCCACTGGTGGGGGGATCAAAACAACCACCTTCGGCATTCTACTGGCCTCTTTTTTGAGCACACTCCGCATGCAAAACAAGGTGGAAATCGGACAACGACAGATCCCGCTGCCCACCCTCATGAGAGCCACCGCCATTGTCATCATGGGCGCCATCACGATCATGGTATTTTGCTTCATCTTGCTCTACACAGAGCCCAACGCACCCTTTCAAATGGTCCTCTTTGAAACCATCTCAGCTTTTTCAACTGTAGGTCTATCATTGGGACTCACCCCTTTGCTATCCGTTGCCGGGAAAGGTATGATCATCGTCCTTATGCTGATTGGTCGCGTTGGCCCCTTTGCCGCGGCGATTGCACTGGCATCGACCAAGCCCCGCGTACGCTACCAGTATCCTGAAGAAGACATTCTCGTCGCCTAAACCATGAGGAGCGCCACATGAAAAGTATTGCCGTAATTGGGTTGGGTCAATTTGGGCACCAAGTCGCCATTAGTCTCACCCAAAAAGGGTTTGATGTCATCGCACTCGACTCAGACATTGAGCTCGTCACAGAGATCAAAGACCTTGTCCACCAAGCCATCGCGCTGGACACCACAGACGAAAAAGCGATGTGGGCCATGAATATCGACAGTGTCGACAAGGCCATCGTCGCCATCGGTAGTAATGTGCAATCCAGTTTGCTTTCGACTGCGTTACTCAAACGTATGGAAATCCGAGATATCTACGTCCGAGCCATTACGCCCCTACAGGAGTCTATTCTCAAATCGATGGGGATCCGAAATATCATCAATATTGAACAAGAAATGGGGGTTCAGGTCTCCAACCTCATCTCCTCAGACAGAATTGGTCGCTACATCGAAATAAGCAACCGTCATTCATTATTAGAAATCACAGTACCGTCTATGTTTCGTGGCAAAAGCATCAAAGACGCCAATCTCAGAGAAAATCACAAAATCAACATCGTCGGCATCAAAACACCCGTCCCCATCATCGATGATGACGGACAAGTCGAATACCGCTTTGACATGACAGACATTCCAGATCCCGATTATTGTTTCAAAAAAGAAGATCTATTGGTCATCTCAGGAACAGATGAACATCTGGACGCATTCCTAAAGCTGGGAGAATAAAATGGATCATTACAAAAACCGACTGCCACGGATCCCCGCAACATGGAAATTTGGCCTTTTATTCGTAATCCTCGCCTGCATTCAAATTGGTGGCATCAGCTTTTTATTGCACCCCGAACACCTGGCACATGGCGCACCTGTCCCCCCATGGTTTTGGACACGTGTATCCGAAGCGCTATCACTGATTTTTATCACAGAAGGATTGATTATATTAACCGCCTTTTTGTATTTCAAAAAGTTCGTCAACCGCATCAACAAAGAGCTCAAACATGTCTTGCATGAACGTCGCCTCGAGAGCAACCTCAGCAGTTTCTACCAAGCCAAAACACTACCCCAAATCGTGCAAAATATTCACAATCTATTCGGGCTATTCAAGTCCTTCGACCACATGAAAGCCTCCAGAATCAATGTCGAAACACAAAGTTTAAAAGCCATTCTGAACAATATTCAAGAAGGCATCGTATTGGTCAACACGGACCGTGTCGTCACCCATATCAATCACAGAGCCGAAAGCATGCTTCGACTACTTCCCGGAGAAATCATCGAGCAAAGCATTTCGAGAAAAGTATCTTGCCCAACCATCTTGGATATCATTGCCAGAACCATTAGCGAAGATCACAAATTTCTCAACGTGGCCTTTTGTGTCCGAGAAGAAACGCCACTCTCACTGGACAGCTACCCCATCAAAAACACCTTTGGCGAAGTCATTCGCGTGGTCGTCATCATTCGCGAAAGCAGCCCTTAAAACACAAAAAACGACGGGCCCCTCGCCCGTCGTTTTTTAATCCCCTAGCTCACAACCGCACCAAGAAGTTTTTCTGAAAGCTCACACCGCTATGATTTATCAGATGACTCCCACCTTACTTTTTGGATAGCAAAAAGATTCCCCTATCTCAACAGCTTAAACATTTTATTTTTATACCTAACCCCAGTTATGTTTAATACGTGCGTGGATAACCTGTTTTTTCATCATTGATCTAAGATTGAGCCATGCGTGGACCCACCCCCTCCCAGGAGGGGCAATCCACTTTTGAGGGCTGCGCACCTTCGGCGCTTGCCCTCAAACTCTCAAAGATTGAAAGGATGAGCGACGCAGTCGCGAATCCTTTACACTAAAAAAAGCCCCTCCTGGGAGGGGTTGAGGGGTGGGTAATCGTTGATGCCATTTATTCGTGATTTAGCCTCGCTTTAACCATAACTGGGGCTAATCACAACAAGTCAATAAAACGCAACATGCGCTAACTTGGCCATGTTTGCCTCCGATACCGCACGCTCCTGCGGCAACCGCGACATCCCAATACGGACCCGTACAGCTGTCCTATCGGACAACACCGCCACCAACGAAGCTTGCGCAGCAAGCGACAAAGGACCACCATCCAAATCCAATTCTTCCACATCCGGTAACCGGCTCAAAAATCCAAACGACGCCAGAGGAATACCCGAAATATCCAAATATTTCAGAGAACGCGGCAATGCCATCAAATCCACATCCCCAACGGGATACCACTCTTTGAGAGACAACGATTCCAATTGTTCAAAAGATGCCAACGCAGACAGACATGGCAAGGCCTGCGGATCGTCCGTGAACACAGGATTCCCCAAATTCAATAGTTGGCAGTCACGATTCAGAGCAGACAGCAACGCGGTCATATCTTGTGAGGTGAGTGGCTTCAAATTTTCAGCTTCAAACCACACCAAGCTCTCTTTTGACACAACGCCAGCCAACGTATTTAGATCCAAAACAGCGACATCACAGGCCGATATATTCAAGGCCACTATCTGATGACAGTCGCTAGCCATATGCGCCAAGAGTGGCTGCATTGCCCCTGAAGCCGCCACCATTCTGATAGACTGCTTCTCTCTCAGATCCGGAATCATGTCTTCTGAAATACACTGATTGGAAAAATCGACATAGGTTTTTTGCGTCACGGCCAAATTCATCATACACTCTCTTTCAGCGGCAGCAGCAAGGCCACCTCGTCGGATAAAACTCGGGCTCTCGCAGCCACCAATCTTTCTGCAAATTCGGTTATCTGGTCACCAGAAAGCGTCTCTATCGCCATCTCAGAAAACACAGTCCCTAGTAGGCTATCCAAATGGTCCATCGATTTGGAAAACAAGGATAACCCGGCAAACAATTTACCAGACAAAAAGTCCTCTTCATTGTATCTGTACCCCAAATCTCCGCCAAACTGAATCAAGCCCGCCACAATGGTTTGTGCTGCTGTAATCGGATCTAAGGTATTCAAAATATCCTGACAAGCCGACAAAACCCGACATGTAGCGTCAACATCGACTGGCTTTGTGACGACAAAACCATCGGCCGCTATATCAAATTCTTTGTCATTCACAAAACGATAATACGGACCAAACACCAACATTTTGCTCAACGGATACGCGGCGGCTGTCTGATCAATTTTACCCGGATCAATGCATTTCACCGTACCTGTATCTGTATTCAAAATCATATTGAGCGCTGTGGTGTCTGTGGGCAAGAGGGCTGTAGAACCGGACATCAACAAGGGCGATAATCGCGCATACATATCCGCCCAGCGGTGGCTCAAATCTGACAACTGACGCAGCACCTTGTCACAGGTAGCACCGTCCATCGAAAGCGCAGCCAAATCCGTCGGATCGGGGGCCAATCGTCCCAAAACCCTATCTGAAAAAAATTGTTTTCGCAGTATCTGAGACTTGGCATTTTCAGGCGCAGCATCACAAATAGTCACAATAGACATCGTCACCTTGGTGAAAAAATCGGTCATGGTCTGCAACGCATCAGGCGCTGCAGACAAGACATGATTTGCCAGCACCGTACTGCCGGCATATTCCAGATAGAGGGTCAGTCCCACTTCCTCCGTTTGGGTTTCGTGATACATCTGACCAAAGGTGTCGAACAAGTCCATATTGGCCAAAGATTTGTATGTTTTCGCGTCATTTTCCAGTCTACCTTGTTCTAGTCGCCATGCTTCAGGATGTCTTTTGAGATCTGGATTCACATATTTTTTGGCGTAGTGATACCCGAGTGACGCACTCTCACAAATATCCACCGTGGCTTTCGATCCGCCTCTGCAGGTCCTCAAGAGACAGGCATCCTCTGGCGGCCAAGAGACAGGATCTGAATGGGGAAAAGGCGAACACTCACGCCGCATGGGCACCACAGTCTCTGGCAAAACACGGTTCCGAAAAAAACTTTCCAAGAAACTACCGACGCGGGTCACAGACGCCGGAGATCCCGTCGCTGTAGCAGCTGAGGGCATCGCCAACTTCTGCGACGATTTCTCTTGATTTGGCGAACTATTTCTAGGTAAAAAAGCGCCTGACCCAACGGTTTGCATGGTACACCTCGTGCTGATAGTTGCCGTAAAATTTCTAGCTAGGGAGGACTTGCATGGGATCAAAAGGGCTGTCGCCCTTTTGATCCCCGTGTAAAAAACACTTACTAGTTGCCCTGATTGATCTTGGGCTAAACCTATGAATCACTTCAAACTATAGATCGTCCATGTATAGCAGCACGATAGAGGCGGATCTGTCAGGGCTGTAGGAAACACTTACTTCAAAGCGCCCCATACCGTTTGACGACATAGGCTTCTAACAGGTCGATAAAGGTCGCGGTCACATCATCGCCACGCAATGTCTGAGACAATTTACCATCAATATAAATAGGAATCCCCGGTGCTTCGGAACTACCAGGCAAGCTGATCCCAATATCCGCATATTTGCTCTCACCAGGCCCATTCACCACACAGCCCATGACAGCGACTTTGAGGGTTTCGACACCGGGATACTGGGTTTTCCAATCCGGCATACGTTTCTCGATATACTCGGTCACGTCTTTGGCCAGGTAGACAAACTTGTCGCTATTGGTACGTCCACAACCAGGGCAGCTGGTGATCGCAGGCATGAAATACCGCAATCCCATGGCTTGCAAAAGGCTGGTACACCCACGGACTTCCTGGTCCCGACTCACACCTGGCTCTGGGGTGAGTGACATCCGAATCGTATCGCCGATACCCTGCTGGAGGAGAACGCCCAATGCCGCCGAACTCGCCGCAATGCCTTTGACGCTGCCACCCGCTTCCGTGAGCCCGAGATGCAAGACATAGTCACATTTTTTGGCCAATTGTTGGTACACTGCGACCATGTCTTGGAGTTCGGACATTTTGACACTGACCACGATTTTGTCTTTGGAGAGGCCCAAGCTTTCAGCGAGCTCCGCATTGCGAATGGCACTGATGATCATGGCTTTGTAGATCACTTCTTTGAAACTTTTGGGTTCTTTGCGTTTGGCGTTTTTGTCCATGAGGTCTGTGAACAGCTCTTGGTCCAGAGAGCCCCAATTGACGCCGATACGCACCACTTTCTGATGCGCCATCGCTTGTCGTATCATCCGTGAAAAGTTGTCATCACGGCCTTTGCCTTTGCCCACGTTTCCGGGATTGATCCGGTATTTGGAGAGAGCCGCCGCACCTTCGGGATATTTTTCGAGGAGGATATGTCCGTTGTAATGAAAGTCTCCGACGATCGGCACATGACAGCCCTTGTCCGCCAAACGACGGATGACTTCGGGCACAGCAGCCATAGCCTCAAAGTCATTGACCGTCCAGCGCACCAGTTCAGAGCCCGCTTTGGCCAGTTCCAAGGTTTGGGCTACGGTTGCATCGATATCAGCGGTAGGGGTATTGGTCATCGATTGGACCACCACAGGGTGGGCCGATCCCATAGCGACGTTTCCGATCATGACAGAAGGCGTTTGACGACGTGTGATTGTTTTCATGGGTGAAAACTTAGCATGTCTAATGTGGATTGGGTAGTGAGTAGGGAGCAGAGCCAGTAACTGATTCCTACACCAGGGGGGGCGCTTCGCAGGGAACAGAGCCACCCCCCGGCACCCCCGTCTAGGAAATACTTACCAGAGCCTAAGGGTCGCCAACGGGTTACCCGACTTCTTTGAGTTGACCTGTCAAATAACGATGAAGAATACTGGATATAAGTGTTTGATATGGGATACCAGCTTTAATCGCTTTCACGTGGGCAAGTTCGTAATCCTGCTCCGTGACACGAAGGGTAATCCGTCGGGTCTTGGCCATACTTTGCTTGGCTATTTTTCTAAATATATCTTTTTGATCCGATAAATGCCCTTTAGATACCCACTCATCATTGTCCAGAGAATCTGAAATAGATTGTTCGTACGCATCTAATTTATTTATTTCCATTAGATTTCACCTTCCTAGATATTTCTTTGTCATTTTTCGACTAAAAAAAGCAGTTTTCAGAAAAAAACCATCAACGTCACGAATAACCGGAACAACAACAGCATAGTTGTCTACTTTAACGATCAAAAGTAACTGCCCCGGATAAACGTCCTGTTTGGGGTGCTCTAAAACATCCAGCAAGTGCTCATGTGCAAGTGCATATTCGATTTCCTCAAAAGAAATTCCGCGCTCTAGCTGTAACTTTTTGTTTTTTTCAACATCCCACCGAAGCATCGTCATACCCTCAATAATAGAACATAGTACACCTATTGTCATCAAACCAAACCCGAAAAAAGGTAACCACTTCCTACGCCAGAGGGCTTAACGGGATTCACCTTCATAAATCTGCCTTTGGGCAGATTCAGCCAGTCAGCCTACATCCCCCTGACGGCGCACACCTCCTCGGTGTACGCTTTTTCCTCCTTACAGTCGGCGGGATTCCGGTTACGTCGCAAGCCTCCTCACCTTCGAGATGCCTCAGGGACCAGCTAAGCCCTTTGAATCTTTTTTTCCTTGCTCGGCTTCGCCGGCAAGAGCGGTGTATGGGGGACTGGCGCGTCCCCATGCCCCCAAATTTCGACCAGCTTTTTCTGTGGCTAGTTGGTTTCCTAGAGTGGGATTCAAAGGGCGAAGCCCTAATCCTTCGTTTTTCTCTTCAACCAGCCCCGTGGCGGATTTTCTCCAACCCCAACAATTCCTCTTTGACATCCAACCCATAGAGATAGCCACCCAAGCCATTCGCCGCCAAAACCCGATGACATGGGATGAGCAGTGGCGCATTGTTTCTGGCCATAGCCTGACCAACGGCTCTCGCGGCACGGGGACTTCCGACAGCCATCGCGACTTCGGCATAGGTCATGGTCTCACCAGGGGATTTGCACAACCCGTTCGTAGACTTTGCGAAAAAATCCGGTTTTTTCGGTTTTTGGCTGCCAGGTCCAGATGGACATGAAGTCCTGGGGTGGCAGTAGCCGTCGGTGTGGAGACGCTGAATATAGGGATGATGTTCAGCGTCTTCTTTTGAAAGGACAGAAGTCGCTTTTTATTTTGGTGTTGCCGATAACATGGAGAACTCCTTTTTAGCCCACCCCCTTAAGCCCCCTCCCAGGAGGATTTTATTTTCTGAGGGCTGCGCACCTTCGGTGCTTGCCCTCAGACTCCCAGAACAGGATTGGGATCAAAAGGGTGGAACCCTTTTAAAACAAAAAAAGGCCCCCTCCAATGGAGGGGGCCGCGAACCCGTGATGTTGCCAAATGCCCGAGATGTGGGATTTCTCGTTCAGCGTGGTATAGCTGCGCTATATGAGCTGAGCGAAAATGCCGCAGATTGGGTATTTCGCAACAGAACCTACCATTCCAATGTGCCGGTTTGGTATTCCTTGACCCGTCCTTCGAAGAAGTTCACTTCGATCATGCTGCCTTGGGTAAACTCATCAATCCAAGGGAATGGATTTGTACTGTTCCACTGTTTTTCCATACCCAAACTCATCAAACGAACGTCACCAACAAACTCGAGATACTGACGCAAATTGTCTGGGGTCAAACCCAAGATCCCTTCTTGGATACAATTCACACCCCAAGCAGCTTCCATATCCACCGCATCGATGATGTTTTGACGGATCTGCTTTTGGAATTCTGGGGTCCAAAGTTCTGGCTGCTCGTCTTTGATGGTATTGGAAATATGCACAAAAAGCCGCAAATGCATGTCTTCATCACGGTTGATGAACTGAATCATTTCCGCACTGCCAGACATTTTGTTGTTGCGTTTCAAGACATAAAACAACAAGAAGGCACTGTAGAAATAAATCCCTTCCAAAATGACGTTACCAATACATGCTTCGAGAAACATTTGGTCGGTTTTGAGGGTGCCTGTTTTGAAGGCTGGATCTGCAATTTTGCTCACAGCGGCCAATACGGTTTGGTTTTTGTCATAAAGGTCTTTGTCTGTACGGTACAACCCATAGATGGTTTCGGGATCTAGGGCCAAAGCTTCGACCATCGTTGCGTAACTTTGGACATGCAAGGCTTCTTCAAAGGTTTGACGGGTAATGGCCAAAACAACCTCAGGACTGGTGATATGACGGATAATGTTACATGCCAAGTTGTTGGTTTGGAGGCCATCCAAATTGGAGACAAAGGCCAAACTACGCTCATAGGCACGACGCTCTTTGTCCGTGAGGGCGCCTTTGTCATTCCACATGCTGACGTCCGACTGCATGGGGACTTCTTGGGGAACCCACGTATTTTTGATCATGGTGTCAAAAATTTCATAGGCCCAAGGGTGCTTCAATGGGGACACCTGCATCAAACCATCGTCATAGCCGTTGATGACGCGACGGAGGTTGATGATCTCTGCATTGGAGAGTTTTTTCGCTTCGAATTCTTCTTGAA
>JAGYJO010000046.1 GCA_018402095.1 bacterium | reverse complement strand
GAAGAATGTCGTACACGTTAAACAGTGACAATTCGACCACAGAGTCGAGCATCTCTCCCCCTTTGCCAGTCGCAGCCAAAACAGCGGCCCCAGCACCCACCGTCACCCCAACACCACCAGAAAAGCCAGCAGCTCTAGACCTTGTCTCAGACTGTGGCATATCCACAAAGTCATCGGATCCAGATTTCACAACGTCTAAATGACTCATGTCTGTCTTGCTATCACCAGCGTCAGGCTTTACCTGTACAGCACTATCCGAAGAAAACGTAGACTTCACCGTACTAACAAAATCTGAAACACCCGTCTGCGCCATCCTAGATGCCGTCAAAAGACTATCCCCAAGGCCCTTCAGCAAAGATGTCGCCCCTTTTTGTAACGTTGCAGACCACCCCTCTGTCTTGACTGGTGCAGAAGCCGCGGTAGACGTCGCGACTTTCTGCGCAACCGCCGTAAATGCAGCTGACGGCGAAAATGATATTGGTGACATTAGTGCCCCTCCTCAACAATGGCTTTATTTTCGGAAATCATGGTCGAAATCCGTTTCACTCGCAAAGCAAATTCACCCAAATCTTGGGGAGAGACACCCTCACGTCCTGTAATCGTCAGTTCCCCCGTTTCAAAGCAATAACACGTCTCTACCTTCGACGACACATGCCGCTGAAGCAACCGCAACCCATCCGACCGAATGTGTAATTCAAAATAGTCATCAGCATGATCTGTTTTGCCCTTGTCCGTCACCAAGAGAGCCTTCTGGTGTGTGTCTTCCAAGAATTTTCTCACTTCCAAAAAGGACGCTTTCACAGCATCGTCCATCTGAGATGCCGAATGCGTCGCCACAGAAGGCACAGCATTCAGCTGTAACGCACCCTGCAAACGAACAATCTGCAGCATATTAATGGGAATCGCTTTGGGCAAAACCACTTCAGTTTCGTGCATAGTTGTATCCCTCTGATCTGTTGTCATGACACTCCCCTAAAGCACCAACATGTGTCCGAATTTCAGAGAAAAAACAGTCAACAAAAGCGCCAAGCTCAATACAAAAACCATCACAGTATTCAAAATAGGCTGTAAACAGTCCGGTACAGCAGAGAACGTATTTCCCAATATTCTCAAAACAGAAGCCTGCGCCATAGAGGTCTCTGTCGATGGCTGTATGCGGGCCTTTTTCAAAAAAGAAGCACTGCTGCCCAATGGAAAGTTAATCATGACAACGCCTAGCAGCAACCCAAACACATGGCCAATAGCACCAGATACCCCAAAGGCAAAACAAACAAAAACCACCATCAGACATGTCACCAAAAAGGGCGCTATAACCGCGTGCAACGAAAATACCGTCGCGTCTTGAATCGTATCTCCATAGCGAGGCAACACAACCCCAGAGGCTATATCTGGGTTCTCTTGGAACTCGGTCCTGATTTTTCGGGCCAAACTATCGGACAAAACAGACACCCGACGTACACATAGGAACACAATAACAATCACAGTCACTATCCCCAAAAGAAGACCCATAATCAATTGGGGGTTCATCACACTGATACCCAACATCGTCGCCAAATCAAAGATATGCGTCTCAGACACAATAATCGCATGTGGATAGGCCGTCATCGGATGATTGCTAAAATAGGTGGTTCCAATCTGAACACCTGTTTCTCCGGCTAACGTATGCACCCAATGTTTCAAGACAATCAAAACAGCGGTCACCGTCGTCACCATGATCAGGAACAACGACATACCCAAACTATAATCCGTACCGGTACCCGCCCCACTGGATGTAGCCTCCCAGTCCGACAAGGTTTCAACAGCAGTCTCATCCTGCAACATCCGCGCCAGACCAACACCCGTGGATGCCATCGGTTGGGCACAGGCAATACCTTGAAAAAACAAGCTATTACCAATGGCTGCAACGGCGCAAATAGCCACCCCATACATGCCCGAAACCAGACTATGCGCACCATTTGTCACAAAATAAGCCAAAAACAACGTGGCAACCGTGCACAAAAGAGGTACACCAGAACTGGCAAACCCCAATTCAATACCTTTCAAAATCGTCGACCCAAGCCCTTCGACACGACGCATAGCGTTCACAGAAGACCCTTTGCATCGGGTAAAAAAGGACATATAAACCAACACACAGGTAGAGCCCAAGATACCCACAAAGGCCGCCAAAACAAAGGATATGGGCACTATTTGTGTCATAGCGAGCACAGCACAGCCAAACACATTCACCCCCACAGATACAACAAATCCCCGTTTCACACGATTCGCAAAGCCATCAGCGGCTGTATCACGCCTACCAGAACCCAACAACACGACCCAAACAGCCACAATCTGACTCAAAAAGCCTATTCCAAAAACAACAAATGGCAAAACAAACACCGTCGTGCCCAACGCCAATTCATCGAAAAGATACACCCCCAAATAAGCCGTGATAGCAAGTGCAACAGAAACCAGCTGGATCACTCCAGACAAGACGCCAGACACCCCAGACACATTACGCCCCACCATATCCGCAAAAACACCGGGATTACGGATATCATCTTCGGGCAAAGGAATCGTGGAATTGATAAACGCATTTTCCGCGCCCATATGGGTACTCACACGAAAGATACCACCTACCACACGGGTGATCATCGCCTGCACAGAGGCACCTATGGCGTAACTCATCAAAATAACCGCCATCAACTCATATTTCAGCTGTATGAAAATTGGCGCGTTCACAATATCAGGTTCCCAGGTCTGAAAATACGATATTTTCTTGAGAATAGGCAGACTTAAACCCAGAAAATTGTGATCAAACACCCAACTCAAAATCAATAGCCACAGCCCCATATCTGCCAGCAACACACTGATACAAAGGGTCACCAAAACAGAGCTCGACACATATAAAAACCGCGCGCCCAGCTGCGGATTAGACTGTACTTTTTCAACAACCTTGGCCGAGGCCGCGATGCTAAACTTCAAACCAAAATAGCCAATCACACCGCCCCATAGTCCCCCGGTGAAAATCACCAAGCCAAAGAAGTGATTAAAGTGTCCCAAAAAACTACCGAGAAACATCAACCCAGACAGAAGCACCAGAATTTTGAAAACAATACGATATTGCTGACGCAGAAAAATCCCAGCACACTGATGAATAAACCCCGTAATCTCCGAGATACTCGACGTATCCGAATCTGATTTATTCAAAAAAAACCAATAACCAAAAGTAAGAAGCCCCATCACAACAGTAAGGGGAATCATCAACACCATACACAAAAAAAACATATCCAATCGAAAACCCCTTCTATTTTAAATTATGGATAAAGAACCCTATTGATACCCATTATTTTGACGGATTAAGCATCTCATTTTTTGCGACTCTCTTTTTTCGCCTGTTTTTCCAATATGGCAATGGTTTTGAGGTAGTCTTTTTTACATACTTCAAATGCAATGTGCTGTTTTCTTTGTATTTTTGGTATTCTAGCTTGGCTTTATTCTCGGCAGCGCTGTGCGAAATACTCCCCGCGTTGTTTAGCAACTTTCGCCCTGCGGATGAAAGAATATTATCAATTCACGCACATAGTCAGCCATACGCATTTCACGCTCTTCTATAGCGTTTAACTCCGCCAAATCGAAATAGGCCGATACAAAGGTTCAAGACCCGCAACTCTTGCTCACTGAGGTAGTTTTGGCGATCATGAGCTTCGGCTTGTGTCGGCTGGCCACCCTTAAAACTGGTTAGCCCTACAAAGGTTTATCACTATCTACACGCAGATAAATCACCTCAGGGCGGTATGTCCATGGGCGGCATAGTGCAGTTTGTTTTGGATTGATTTTAAAAAACACAGTGCTCTCCTCGCTATTGGCATTATAGTCCGTAGCGGTGGCGTATAAATCCAACACTTGGCGATACATGACTTTTTCGCTGGAACGAATATCACGAATACGATCGAGCAACTCTTTCCAGTAATATGGCCACCGCCGAGGTTTTTAAGTCTGTCGTCATTGAGCACAAAGCCTTTTTGAGATATTCCTTTAATACGGTGGATGCGTATCGCCTGAATTGCATTGCAAGTACGGAACGCGCGATAGCCAACAGCCAAAATCACATCAGGTTATACAGTGCAATTACTTCGGGAAACCTCACAGCTCGCCTTCTTTTGAACTATCAACGCAGTTGACGGTTGCCTTTTCATCCAACTCGCTATCACTATAAATAGCCTTTATATGTTTTGCTAATGTTTTGCTTGGTGGTCTGAAAAAGCGCCGCTATTTGGAAAGCTGTGACAACCAAACGGTGCCATTTTCAAGCGCAAATCGACTTTAACGGCGCCGTCGTCGCTAATATATATAATGACCCGCTCATATCCTCGACCCCCCGCATTTTCTGCTCAATTGCCGGTTAGGTCATTTTCATCTCTCAGAAAGGTGCTTTCCATTGTTCTTTAACATAGTCGCAAAACCATCGACGATGGGGCCGCTTGCTTAACAACCTGCGCCAATTCGCACCCTGCCTGCGTTAGCCTAGCCATTTCAATAGGAAGTGTATTTTCGGCTTCATTTTCATCGTTAAGGGAAAGCCTGCCCCGCATAAGATACGATGAAACGCTTTGGCAGTTGTGGAAGATTAAAAACGGTCACCCCATTAAAGTGGATAAGTCCCAAGCTATCTAGATGGGACAAGCTCTCGAAGTTAATACCAAGATCAGTGTATATTTTTCTATGGACATCCCAAGAGACAAAGGAAGCAGTCTAAAGTCTCAACAACCCACCCCGAACCCGCACAACTTGTATGAAACAGCTCTGCATCTCGTTTTATCGAGATCTCCAAGTAGGTTCACTGTACGTTTAGAAAATGAACCAGGGAGCACTGGGTTCTCAGCAAACATACAATGCCCAAATGCATTTGCATCCTCTTCATCAGACACAATCCTGGATTTATCAAAGGGAGATTAGTAACCCAGTCATCTTCCATATTCCCAGAGTTCGACGCCTCAGCTAAGAGAGGCATCGCTTTCTTAGTAATTGCCTCCATGTTCGCCTGGCGCTTGGCTTCCTCCTCAACAAACCTGGTCATGGCGCGACGCTGTAAATCTGTATTTCGATTTCAGATTTTGCCGCAATCAAGCCGGCTTCGGCTTCAGCCGTTGCCAGACGCTTAATTTGGCATGGTGCTAAAGCACCACCAATAAATAACGAGCCTTCACCAATCAAGAGGGTAGCTGGCACGGTCCCCCAGGAATTGACCAACGATATGGATTATCATCTGACATTATTTCCACCTACCCCATTAATCTAAAGAACCCACCCCCAAAGGAAAAGATAGCGTCAATTATGAATAATTAAACAACAGAACAACAGATAAACAGCGCATTTGTAAGGAGTTCCCGAGACAGAAAAACACATCGAGTTAATTTTTCTTATTAGGTTTCAGTTTGTACAACCTCAGCACTGCTACCATGAATAACACCAGTAATACTACCTCCCCTTAATGAGATAATCTACGGTTATCCCAATGATTGGATATTTCTTTGACTGTATACATCCCCCTTTTTCCTGAAGCATACTGCCTTTATACATTTCTGATACATGAGTCTGGAACTTTGCATCGGGGTGAGTACCATCTTATACTTTTTGAAGCCTACCACAACATTCTGCCAACCTTTACACAATCCCTAAAAGAAAATTCTGGCTAGTTGGTGATGAGGAGGGGATCGAGGGCGAAGCCCTTTCAAATCCCACCGTCTTGCTCGGCGAGCCGAGTAAGATAGTTTCTTGGGGGCTAGCCCCCAAGCCCCCCTCCATAGCGTACCCATTGCAAAAATCCGGAAGTCCGCTGTATAACAAAAATCCGCTACACTTTCCTTGAGCACGGATACATCAATATTTTTGAACTTTTTGGGATGACGGCAAAAATAACCCATTTACGATATATCTGACCACACCGCAAATTCATTCCCATTGGGATCCAAAAAATGAAACCGATTCCCCCCAGGAAAATCAAAAACAGGTGTCGAGATACGCCCGCCAGCGGCTTCTATTTTAACCTGTGTTTCCGCTAACGCTTGGCTATAGAACACAATCAGGGCACTGCCAGTCGCGGAAGACGCCACATGTTCCGACCGAAAAAAGCCGCCATCTAATCCTTCATTGGAAAACGCCACATAGTCGGGGCCATAGTCGGTAAACGACCACCCAAACGCCTCTGAGAAAAAAGATTTTATCGCCTCAAGATCTTTGGCTGGAAATTCTACATAATTTATTTTTTCGTGTTGAGCCATCGTCATTCATCCTTTTTTTTACTCAGCGGGCGCAGCCATCACACACCCCATCTCCGTCACAACCCCATGCATCGGCACATCCCAATCATCAGCAACCAAGCCTTCCGCCACACAACATGACGGACAAACACCGACTCTCGTGCCTGACGCACCAATCAGCAAGCGGTCGTAAATCCCTTTCCCATAGCCAAGCCTCACACCTGCATGATCAAAGGCCAACCCCGGCACCAGCCAAAGGTCCGGGTCTACAGAAACCAAAGGCTCCTGGGGCTCACGAATTCCATAAGGGCCAACACGTTCACGCCCCGGCTGCCAATCGGCAAGTCCGTAGCCATCGACAGCCGCAAGGGGAACGACAATACGAATACCCGCAGCCAAGCACTGTTGCAAAAGCACGTCCAAGGACGGCTCCGTTTGGGCAGCCAAATAGGCAGCGATACATCGTGGCTGGGTGTCTCGAATATAGGTATCGAGATGTGCCGATATCTCCGCTGAGATACGCAAAAGCTCTGAAGAAACGGCCTCGCGTTTTTGTTTGTAAAGGTGTCTTAGTTCTTTTTTTGTCATTCATCTGTTCTAAATCAAGGGATCGAAAGGGCGTAGCCCTTTCAGATCCATTCTTTTTTCTCGGCTTCGCCGAGAAAAAAGAATGTGTAGTTGGGGGACTAGCGTCCCCCACGCCCCCTACTAGCGCTTTAGCGCGGCAACTACCCGATCGCCAACCTCTTTGGTACCCATTCCCATCTTCGCTGCCGCCATCGAATCCATTTGTTCAATAACCGATGTCTTCGCAACTTCAACTGCAGATGCAGCCTCTGAATAGCCCAAATGAGCCAACATCATATGCACAGCACCAATGGCCGCCATCGGATTGATCTGATCCAGCCCTGTAAACGACGGTGCCGTCCCACCAATCGGTTCAAACATCGACACCCCTTCAGGGTTGATATTGCCACTGGCGGCAACACCCATTCCACCCTGGGTCACGGCGGCCAAATCCGTGATAATATCGCCAAACATATTTTCCGTGACAATCACATCAAAACGCTCCGGACATTCGATCATATAGATACACATCGCGTCGACATGCACATAATCGGTCAAAACCTCGGGATACTCGGCACCCACTTCAGCCATCACCCGCTGCCATAGATCGAAAACATAAGCCAAGACATTCGATTTGCCACACAATGTCAATTTTGCTTTATAGCCTTTTGCGATCTGAGCTTCAGACAATCCGTGAAAAGGCGTTTCAGCATGACGCTGACGTGCCGTCTCAAAAGCATAACGCACACAACGCGCAACTTGGTGATGGGTATAGGCCATCGTCTGTGTCGCAACTTCGTGATCCGTCCCTTTCATCGCAACGCCGCCCATACCGGTATACAAACCACCGGTATTTTCACGCACCACAACGTAGTCAATATCCGCAGGACTTTTGTCTTTGATCGGTGTATAGACGTTGGGATAGAGACGAACCGGGCGAAGGTTAATATACTGATCCAACCCGAAACGCAGTTTGAGCAGAATACCGCGCTCTAATACACCAGGTGTAATATCGGGATGCCCAATGGCACCCAACAAAATAGCGTCATACGCCTTCAATCCTTCGAGCTCTGCATCAGAAAGCGTCTCACCAGTCGCCAAATAACGGGTCCCGTCATAAGGCAAATAGGTCAATTTCAAGGTAAGTGCAAACCGGGTCGCTGCAGCCTCTAAAACTTTAACCGCTTCAGCGATGACCTCAGGGCCCGTACCGTCACCACCAATAACCGCTATATTCAAAGGCGCCATTATTTTTTCTCCATTTCAAAATTGACCATCCATTTGATCCCAAATCTATCCGTCACCATTCCAAAAAGCGCCCCCCAGAACATGGTCTCCAGAGGCACCTCGACATCGCCACCAGCAGAAAGAGCTTCGTACAAGCGACGGGTTTCCGCTTCGCTATCTGGGGCCAAAGACAAGGAAATATTATTTCCCACAACAGGCTTGTGCCCCATAGAAGGCAAAACATCTGTCCCCATCAAACGCATCCCATTTCCTATATAGAGAGAAACGTGCATCACTTTGGATTTATCTACCTCTGGCAACGCTTGCATACCGGGAGTATCTGGGGCATCACTAAAGCGACTGAAGGCCTCAAATTCACCACCAAAGACAGATTTGTAAAAAAGAAAGGCCTCTTCTGTATTGCCATTAAAATTCAAATAGGGATTGAGTTTAAACATATAAAATTCCTTTTACGATTACCAGTTTTTCGCTACACAGTAGCCTTTATTCTGTATTGATCACGCTCTGCCAACATTTTATTCACCGCTTGCAAGTAGGCCTTGGACGCAGCGACCAACACGTCCATCGAAGACCCACGTCCGGTAAAAATACGTCCCGCATCTTTGATACGCACCGTCACTTCGCCCAAAGCGTCCGTTCCGCCAGTCACCGCCTGTACTGCAAAATCCACCAAATCGATAGGTTCCCCAACAATCTGCTCTATTGTTTGAAAAACCGCATCCACAGGACCCGCGCCCGTCGCTGTTTTCTCCAATAAATCACCCTCATGACGCAACTGTACACATGCTGCAGGACGCGTGGTATTACCAGCTGTGATTTGGACGTATTCCAAGGAAAAAATCTCTTGAATCTGATGCACTTCGTCAGACACAATCGAAGACAAGTCTTTGTCTGATACTTCTTTTTTCTTGTCCGCCAATAATTTAAACCGCTCAAAAGCCTTGTTCAAAGCCTCTTTATCCAACGAATAACCCAACTCTTCCAATTTTTTCGAAAAGGCATGTCGGCCAGAGTGTTTTCCCAAAACCAACTGGGTTTCTTTCAACCCCACCATTTCAGCATCCATGATTTCGTAGGTCTGACGGGCCTTCAACATGCCATCCTGGTGAATACCCGCTTCATGTGCAAACGCATTGGCTCCGACAATAGATTTGTTGGGCTGCACACCCGAACCCGTCACAGAGGACAACAAGCGTGAGGCTTTCATGATTTCCTGTGTCACAATTTGTGTACGGGCTTTGTAAAAATCATTACGAACATGCAAAGCCATCACCACTTCTTCCAAAGCCGTATTCCCCGCACGCTCGCCAATCCCATTGATCGTACATTCGATCTGGCTGGCCCCATTCAAAACACCCGACAAGGCATTTGCCGTCGCCATACCCAAGTCATCATGGCAATGCACCGAAATATCCACATTTTCGATACCCGGCACATGTTCTGACAAATAGCGTATCAAGCGACCAAACTCTTCCGGCGTTTGATAGCCCACCGTGTCCGGCACATTAATCGTCGTCGCACCGGCACGAATAACAGCCGTATACACTTCCACCAAAAAGTCCCAATCGGATCGGCCTGCATCTTCACAAGAAAACTCAACTTCTTCGACCAAACTCTTGGCATAACTCACAGCCGAAACAGCATTCTCCAAAACCTGGGCGGGAGACATCCTCAATTTATGCTGCATATGAATCGGTGATGTCGCGATAAATGTGTGAATACGACGACGCGCCGCTTTTTCGATAGCTTGTGCTGCGGCTTCAATATCCTGACGCACAGCTCTCGCCAAAGAACAAATCACAGGGCCACGCACCCTCTGGGCAATCAACGAAATAGATTCAAAATCCCCTTTGGAACTGATTGCAAATCCCGCTTCAATAATGTCGACATTCAAGCGCTCCAACTGCAACGCAACTTCCAACTTCTCTTCTTTGTTCATCGAACACCCTGGAGATTGTTCACCA
>JAGYJO010000045.1 GCA_018402095.1 bacterium | reverse complement strand
GACCCTGAAAAGCCCATTTTTAAATCTCAACTGCATTTTTCGGGATAAATTAAGAATAAATTAAGAATAAATTAAGAATAAATCTTGTTTTTTGAGCTCAAAAATCTTTTCTTAAATCATTAAAAATTTTTCAAGAAAGTCATCCCAACTGATGTAAAAACCCCAACCCCTCCAAAATCTCAAAGAAATTCGGGAACGACGTCTGGATACACGCACAGTCTTTCACCGTCGCGGACATCTCCGCCGCGTAGGCCAAGACAATCCCAGACATCGCGATACGGTGGTCGCCGTGGGAGTCCAAGGTGAAGGACGCGCCACTGGGACGGCCGGTGAGAGAAAACCCGTCTTCGGTTTCATCGATGGTAATGCCAACAGCGGCGGCGATGCGGGCAATCCCCGCGATACGGTCAGACTCTTTGACCCGCAATTCTTTGGCACCGGTGACACGTAATGTTCCTTTGGCGAACATGGCGGCGACGGCCAAAATAGGAATTTCATCAATCAAGAAGGGAATCACGGCAGGGTCGAGGTCGATATTGGTCATCTCTGAGGGGTAGACGCTGATCGTCGCGTGGGGCTCGAAGTCTTCGCCGGCGATGCTGTGAATGTCGATTTTGGCGCCCATGGCTTTGAGGACATGCAAAAGCGCATCCCGGGTCGGATTGATCCCAATATGGGTGAGGTGTAGGCCTGCGTGTGGGGTGATCAATCCCAATACGATGAAAAATGCCGCAGACGAAATATCGGCGGGGATCTGAATCGTGCGACCTGTCGGTGCGATCAAAGGCTTGCGGCCAGAGCACATGATCGCAGTACCTTCTCTGCGGATATCGGCGCCATAGCCTTGGAGCATGCGCTCGGTGTGGTCGCGGGTGGCTTCGGGTTCGATGACGGTGGTGACGTCTTTGCTGAATAGTGAGGCCAATAGTATGGCTGACTTGACCTGTGCACTGGCTACAGGGAGTGTGTAGGTGGTGGCGTTTAGTTGACCCCCTTTGATAGTCAGCACGGGATAAATATCGGTTTTGCCAGCTAGGCTTTGACCGGTGATTTGGGCGCCCATGAGGGACAATGGGGTGATGATGCGTTTCATCGGCCGTTTTTGGATAGAGGCGTCGCCGGTAATCGCGGTATCGAATGCCTGTGCGGCGAGCACGCCTGTGATCAATCGAATCCCTGTGCCGGAATTTCCCACATCCAAGATCGCGTCATTGAGAGGCGCACGTAGCCCAGAGAGGCCTTTTCCGTGAATGGTGAGATTTGTACCTGATGGTTCAGATTGAATCCCGAGTGCGTTAAATACTTTCAAGGTATTCAGACAATCCTCGGCGGTGAGAAATCCTGAAAATGAAGAGGTCCCTTTTGCCAGAGATCCCAAAATAACGGCGCGATGGGAGAGGGACTTGTCGCCTGGGATTGTGGTGATCGTTGTTTCTGGTCGGGTAGTGAGGGGTTGTTTTGAGATATGGCAGTTCATGTGAATAAGGCCTCCAGGTCTTCAATAGATTTTGGGATAGATGCGCTGAGATTCTCGACCCCTGTTTCCGTGATGAGCAGATCGTCTTCGATGCGAATGCCAATGGCTTCGTCATAAACATGGCCATCGATGGCCATCTGAAAACGACCATAGAGACCGGGTTCGTTGGTGATCATGAGTCCGGGTGTCAGCGGCATGTCTCTGTAATTTCGTTGTGGGTCGCCGTCGTGAACCTGACGACCTAGCAAGTGGCTGACATTGTGAGGGAGCTCTTTGTAGTCGCGTTCGATGATGGCGCCTTCGGATGTCAGCGTGGCCAGGTCTTGGTTGATATGGGCCCAGCAGAGGGTATTGAGTTCGGCGATGGTCACCCCGGGTTTGCTGGCCTTTTCGACCTGTTGTTGGGCGTTGAGGACGATGGTGTAAAGCCGTTTTTGTAGGGGATTAAATTTGCCTGAGCAGGGTACCGTGCGTGAGACGTCGGCATGCATGTTTTGCCAGCGGGCCCCAAAGTCCAAGAGTACGAGGCCGTCTTTCGGTAGAGGTGAGTTGTTTTTGTGGTAGTGCAACACCGTGGCGTTGGCGCCACCCGCGACGATGCTGGGAAAGCTGTTCCCAAACCATGAGCGCATCTGAATGCCGGCGTTCAAAATTCCTGCAACTTCGGTTTCTGTTTTGCATGTGGGCAATACGGCGAGGGTTTCGAGAAAGGCCAGTCTCGTGATCTCATTGGCCGTTTTCATGTGGTCAATATCGATAGCGTCTAGGGGCAAGCGCAAGGCCCACTGTTCGGTAGAAATATTTTTCCACTCGGGACTCTCGTCGTAGCGACGCAGGGCCTGATCGCAGCGTTTCCACGAGAGATAATTGTGATCCTTAATGGGTTTTCCATTGCGGTAGAGGTGCCAGTAGCCGGTGAGGTCGTCGCTGTCTTCTAGATAGTCGAGAAGGGCGGCGTTGACTTTGTTACGTGGTCCCAGATTTGGGATGCCAGTGAGGGTGCTCACGAGGCTTTCGATCTCGTCGTCCCCAATGCCAAAATGAGGTCCTTCCCAAAAGGCCATGTGTTTGTCTATTTCGGGCAAAAACAAAACGTCGTCCCCATTGGGGTCTATGATCACGGCCAGTCCGACTTGATTGATGCCTGTCAAAAAAAGAAACAGTGGCTCTTGAAACACCGGGACATGACAATAGCCCCATGTTTTGTAGGGCGTATCAGGCCCTTCGGCAACGCCAAAAAGAATACATGGTGAGCTGAGTGTCTGGCGAAAGGCATCACGACGCGTTTGGTAGCGTTGGGCGGCATTCCATCCTAGGCCTTCGTCGAGGAAGACGCCGGAGTACATGTCGAGAAGGGCATTGGGGTCCTCGATGTCTTTTCCGTTTGGTGCAAGTGGTGGCAGTCCTTGGGTTTCGATTTTAATCATAGGTAATAGCCTTTTTATGGGAGTCTCCACCCCCTGCCCCCTCCCAGGAGGGGAAAAACAATAAATATTTGGGGGCTAGTCCTTCGCTAACGCTCATGGCGCCCCCAATCCCCCATCGTTGGAAGGCAATGGGATCCTTCGCGCGACGTCCTTTGGGAAAAATACAGGTGGCGAAGCCACAAACGGGATCCAAAGGGCGAAGCCCTTTGAAAAAAAACAAAATTGCGTGGCTTCGCCACGCAACAAGACGGGGTGCACTACCGCACCCCAATCAACTTGTGGGTCTGTCCAATAATCCGCACATCGGACAACCAACGCCGTGCAGCGGCAAAATTAAGCTCAATATCCTGCATCGATGCTTTTTGTTGCACGGTACCGAAGGGGGTAACCGGTTGGATAATAAACGGAATTTGAATACCCAAATCAGCAATAGCCTTGGCCACTGATTCGGTTTCATCGGGTGAAAACCCTGATGTTAGGACAAGTTTTACAAAGACGCGGTCTTTCAATACTTCAGGGCCTTTTTGAGGACCCGTATACGCGGCAATCTTGGCGATGAACGCGGTGAACTCGGCGAGAAACCCTGGTTTGTAATCCACGCTGTAGTAGCTCATATGCGGGAGTAGTACATCGAGCTTCTCTGGCATGGTGGCGTTGGTTTCCAGATATAGCGGGACATCCACATGGGCGGCTATTTCCAGAATAGCGTCGGTTTGCAACATGGGCTCGCCACCCGTAATGGAGATAGAGTGTGGTTTTTTCGCGATGAGTGGGGCCATCTCTTCGAGTGCCTGGGCGAGGGTGTAATTTTTTCGCTGATGTGAAAAGTCGGGCTCGTCACAATAGGCGCAATGGATATTGCAGCCATAAAAACGAAAAAATATTTGGGCGACCCCAATGTAGGGGCCTTCACCTTGGAAAGAGTAGAAGATGTCCTTAACCCACATGGGGATTGTCCTCATCTTCTCGGCTCTGCCGAGAAGATGATTGTTTTTCCAGGGGCTCCGCCCCTGACCCCGGCGACGTATTATCCAAAAGTAGGGGCGCATCCCCTGACGCTGATGAAGCGGCACAAGGGGTTAGGGGTGCATACTTTGCCATCAATGTCCGCGCTTCGTCGCCAAAAGCGATTGTCAGCATGAGTTGGTCCAGTTCGCCGGCACATTCTTGAATCACACCGTTGCCAAATGTCGGGTGAGAGACCCAATCGCCTACGGTATAAATAGTTGCCGCTGTTTCTTCAACCGTTTTTGTGGGTTCGACAATGCGACAGGGGAATCCATTGTCGGCTAATTTTTTGTAAAGGTCCGTGTTTTGTAGCTTTGCAGATACAGCGCAATCGAGGATCTCCTTTGGAAAGGCCAATACCCAACGAGAGAGATCTTCGGCATTAACCTGTCCATAAAGAGACCGTTCAAAGGCTGAGGTGAGATACAAGGACTGTGTGGCACGCGTGATACTTCTGTAAAAGTGAATTTTCTCATCGGCCAAAACTTGGGTGTCAAATTGCGCACTGTAGTGCGGAAATATGCCTTCCTCAAGTCCACAGACGAAGACCGTCCGAAAACGACGCCCCAAAAGATTTTTGGCATTCACGAGACTTACGACATCCCCTGACCGTTCTTTCTGGTCATAGCTGGTCAGTAAAACATCTGCGAGCAACCCTTCTAGTGGGGTGTCTTCTTCTAGATTTTGAATATAGGTTTCTAGGTTTTCCAAATCTTCGATGGAAGATAGGGTGTCGTCGTTTTCGAGCATCGCGGAATAACCGCTGCTGGACATGACTTCGGCCAACAGGGTCTTGATATTGTTGTGTTCCGCATAGGCACTACGCAGGTCATGGATGAGGGAGAGCACCATTCGGAGCATGTCTAACTGACGGTCTGGTAGATCTGGCCAGATTTCAAACTGACAGCTGTCATTGAGCTGATGACGGCCCATATGATCTCTCAAAATAGCCAAGCTCTCACCTGGGAATTGATAGGGTGACTGGCGTAGCACTTGGATGAGCGCGACTTGGTGTCTTGGGTTTTCGATGAGGCGTAGATACCCGATCAAATCACCAAGAACGGAATTGCTATAGGCGATGGATTTCCCTAAAACGACATAAGGCACGGCGTGTTTTTCCAAGCTATCCATGATGTAGTGGCACTGTGCTTGTGATCGATAAACAATCCCAATGTCGTGGAAAGAGGCCTTGGCCATGCGGCGTTGATTGGTGATTTCAGTGGCGATATAGTCGGCTTCTTCGCGATCATTGTAGCCGATGAAATAGGTGATAGGGTCTACGTCTGTTTTCGCTGTGGGTTGGGACATGAGACTTTGTACAGCGATGGCTACTGCGGCGGGTAGCTGGAACGTTTCTTTTGTGTGAATGAATGTTGTGTTTGCCCATGTATCGGTGTGATGTGTGGCTGGCGTGATGTTTTGATCAATACCTATGGCAAGCGAGGCCCCTGACTTTGCCAATAGGGTTAGGATGCGCCATTGCGCTTCTGTGCATGATTCGGCGTTGTCGACGATGATCTGTTTGTAGGCTTTTGCGACAGCGGCTCCGGCTTCTGGTATTTCTTCCAAAATACGGACGCAGCCCATGATAACGTCTGCAGCATCCATGACGCCCAATTGGTTGAGATGGTCTTGGTATGCTGGGTATAGCCATGCGACGGTATCATGTTGGGGGGCGTGTTTGTCGTCTTGGATATAATCTTCAGGCGTGACCACGTCGGCTTTGAGTCGGCGAATTTGCGCCAAAGCATCGCGGATATTCTCGGGAGACTCGGGTTTACCTATGGCCAACCACAAACAAAGGGCCAGTTCTTCTGAAACAGAAACCAATGCCACGGGAATAGGGAAATCCATTTTTGAGGCAAATTGACGAACAATATTGAGACAAAATGCTTGGAAAGAAAGATTGGCGAGTCGGCCTGCGTCACCATCGTGGAGGCGTAGGAGTCCGATGAATTCGTCTCCCAGTCGTTCTTGAAATCCCAAAAATAAAATTTGGGCGTTTTCTTTTTCTTTCAATATTTGGGCGGCTTGTGCTGCGAGTTGTGTTGTTTTACCTGTGCTGGCGGTACCCCATATGACCGTATTCATGAGTCGCAAGATACCCATGTGGGATCAAACTGCCGCCATTTCATCGAGCTGACACGGACTTGACGGGAGTTGTCTTCCAATTTGAATTCCAAAATCCCATCCATAATATATTTGATGTTGTTCATAATATGCTCTGAAACTGTTCCTTCTTCTAATACAAATAATGTGGTGACACCGCCAAATGAGAGCGATGTTCTGGCCAGCTGATTGATAAACCGTTGCACATGGGCCAAGTCAAAATTGATCAGTAGACTGGATATAGAGTCTACCACGCGTCGTCCACCGACCTTGTTTTGAATGCTTTGGCCCAATTCTTGGCTGGCATCCCCAATGAGACCGGCCAAGTGGCTGAGTTCCAACACCCCGGTGACGACGAATCGTTCCTCCGTGTTGTTGATCATGCTGCTCCAGGAGTAGGCATCGACGAAGCGTATGAGGCCATGATTCTCGGCCGCTTGAATATCTGTGTCTGCGGACATACTTGTGCGAATATGCTTGGGGTTGTCGTCTAACACAACGAAGAGACTTTTTTCTTTGTGTTGTACGCCGTTGCTCATAAATTTTCGTGCGAAGGACGACTTTCCAGATCCCAAAGATCCGGTGAGCAAGATATTGGATCCACGAGGTAATCCGCCAGACAAACACTGATCCAGTGCTGGGATGCCGGTTGAAATAACTTCGATAGTGACTTCTTTGTCTATTGTGGGGGGTTGTAGTGGTTGCAGTGGCGGTTTTTTCTTGGCTTCATAGCGCATGAGAAGGGCTTTGACGCGGGCGCGTAGCTCTGCGGTATTAAAGGGTTTGGTCACGTAGTCATCCGCGCCTTCATCAAAGCCGGTGAGTTTGTTGTATTCATCACCCAAGGCTGAAATGATGATAATAGGTACATCCGCTGTTTCGGGATTTGATCGAACGGCTTTGCAGACCTCAAAACCTGTTTTGTAGGGCATGATGACATCGGTGATAATAATATCTGGTTTTTCGGCCAATGCTTTTTCAATGGCTTCTGCCCCATTGGATGCGGTAATAACGTCCATGCCAGCATCTTTGAAGACCATTTGCGTGAGAAGTAAGAGGGGTTTTTCGTCGTCGGCAATTAATATTTTGGTCATAAAGGGTTCCTTACCACAATGCCACGTCCCGACATGATTTCGATATGATAGGCAGAGAGTTCCATCCGTGTGCCACGCATTTTTTTGACCCGTAGTGTGCGAACATAACGCTGATGTAAGGGTTCTAGCTTGAGGATGATAATGCCAGATGTTGCAAATTCCTCTACACCGATACTGCTCACTTTTTCACTGCCAACGGGGACATAGGAGGTGAGTAGCGTGTTGATGTTGCCACTGTCTTCTAGTGCAAAAATCAGTCCTCGGATGTAGCTCACGATTTGTTGGGTGTGTGCATCGCCGAATACCAATGGGGCAATAGGGTCGATCACGACACGGGTAGCGCCAATCGCTTTTATTTTGGCCATGATGGTTTCGATGACATGCCCGAGATCGACAGTGTGCTCGGCACTGTCAAAATCACCAATGTGTTGGGTGATATCCATGACGTGGAGTTTTCCGGATTCCAAAAAGGGGTCGAGATCCCAGCCGAGAGAGAGGGCATCGGAAATGACATGCTCGGGTTTTTCATCTATGGAGACAAAGAGCGCGGACTCCCCTTGCTGTAGACCGTGGTGTAGATATTGGAGACAAAGGGTGGTTTTTCCAGTGCCTGGTTCTCCTGCGACGAGAACACTACGCCCTTTTGGTAATCCCCCGAAGAGAATTTGATCCAAACCATCGATTCCTGAGCTTATTCTTTGCATGGGGATCACTATATTTCGCCTCTTTCATTTCGACAAGGTAGGGATGCGTCATGTGCGGCAAACGATTCCTACGTCGGAGGGGCTTAACAGGGATTCAAAGGGCGAAGCCCCCGTCTAGGAAGTGATTACCTTTTGTAGTTGTCAAAAGGGTATATCCAACGGGACTTCTCGGGTAGTTCTGGTGTGTACATGATGGCTCTCCTTTATATTGGGTATATGATCAATTCGCTATCCATCCGATTTGATATTGGTGATCAATAGATTGATGATGCTTTGGGTTTCGGGTTCTTTGCTGCTCAGGGTTTTGATTTTGTCGCAGGCATGCATGACGGTGGTATGGTCTCTACCACCAAAGTTTTCGCCTATTTTCGGTAACGATACATTGGTCAGTTCTCGTGCCAAATACATGGCTATTTGTCGGGCATAAGCCAAATCTCTGGATCTGTTTTTGGAACAGAGTTCTGTTTCTGTGATGTTGAAGTAATCACAGACTTTGCGCTTGATATGACTAATGCTCAGTGGTTTTTCATGCCGGATGCCAATCATGTCGCGAATGACGTTGCTCGCGATAGAGAGTGTGACTTCGGTGTCGAGTAGCGATGCGTAGGCGACGATTCGGGTGAGGCAGCCTTCCATTTCCCGAACGTTGGAGGGGATTTGCGAGGCAATGAAATGTAAAATGTCATCGGAAACGTTAAAATTGTTGATTTCTATTTTTTTGCGCAAAATCGCAATACGGGTTTCCAGTCCTGGTGGTTGAATATCTGCGGTGAGACCCCATTCGAAGCGGGTGCGTAGCCGGATTTCTAGGGTTGGGATTTCTTTGGGTGAGCGATCCGATGTGAGAATGATCTGTTTGTTGTTGCCATGGAGTTCGTTGAACGTGTGAAAAAACTCTTCTTGGGTTTGTTCTTTGCCGGCGAGAAATTGAATGTCGTCGACCATCAAAACATCGACATATCGGTATTTTTCGCGAAATTGCTCAACCTTCTTATCTTTGATGGCGTTGATCATGTCGTTGGTGAACTTTTCTGAAGAAACAAAAACGACATTTGCATTGGGATTGTTTTCTAGGATACGAAGCCCAATCGCATGTAAGAGGTGTGTTTTGCCTAACCCAACGGAGCCATAGATGAAAAGCGGGTTGTAGGCTTTTGCGGGTGCTTTTGAAACGGCTTCTGAGGCCGCATAGGCAAAGCGATTGTTGTGTCCCACGATGAAGTTTTCAAAGCTGTATTTTTCATTGAAATTTTGAATGATTTCTCTGGATCGGGGTTTTTCAAACAAGCTGGGTTGTAAAACTTCTGTGTCGTTGACCGGTGTGCTGATCTCGAGGACGTAGGTGATCATCGAAATTTGGGTGTCAGGGTTGCTTTGTGTTTCTCGGATCATTGTTTCACAGTTTTGCTTGATCCAGTCTTTTGCGAAGCTATTGGCTACTTGTAGTGTGAGAATGCCTTCTTTGTAGGACAGGGGCGTGGTTGAAGATACAAATGTTTGAAATCCCGGCCCGCTGAGTTGGGGTCGTATCCCGTTGATAATACTGGTCCATAGCGCATCTAGTGTGTTTTCTGACATAGTTGTTGGTGCCTCGTGGGTAGGTTTTGTTGCCAATGCGTGGCGTTGGCAACAGTGATAAAGGGGTAAGACTTAGGGGTTTAACCGTTCTGATAGTGGGTCTGTGCCTGTGTTGTCCCCAGGTTATCCACAGTTTTTACCCAAAAGGATAGGAATGTTCTCATTGCCTTTGGTTGTGCCTGTAGCGGGGTTGTCCACAGGTTGTTTTAGGTGATATTGGGTGGATTCTGACATGTTATCCCTATGTTATACACATAGTTATCCACAGTTTTTGTATTATCTGTGGATAACGGCCAGTATAGCAACTCATGTCATACAGTTAAATGATGAGTTTTGGGGTGCTTCAGGCGGTGTTTCGCTTTTCTGCAAACAACAAAAAAGCCTATCTTTCGATAGGCTTTTAAGAAAATTAGTTTTGGTAGCGGGGAGAGGACTCGAACCTCTGACCTTCGGGTTATGAGCCCGACAAGCTACCACTGCTCCACCCCGCGATGTTGTTTAGGACGAGAAGAAGTATAGGCGATGCTGGCTGTTTTTTCAAGGAGGGGTTCTGTAAGGTGTGAATTGGTCCCCCAAAAGCATAAATCTGGGTTGTAGTATTTCGTGGGTCTTCGTACACTCAGTGATGGCCTGTTATCAAATGTGCCATAGG
>JAGYJO010000044.1 GCA_018402095.1 bacterium | reverse complement strand
TGTTCCAGGAAACGATCCAAAATACTAATCGCTCGTATTGTTTTTGGTGCATCGGGTAGTGGTAATCCATAAGGCCCTCTGACAAGAAAATCGACAGAGACCCCGGCTTTGATAGCCGAGAGGAGTAGCGTGTTCATATCTGCATCGACGAGTGCATTTACTTTGATAATAATACGGGCGGAGCGGCCTGTTTGTGCATTTTGAATTTCACGTTGGATATATTTTGCAAATTGTTTACGCATGCTAAAGGGTGCCACGATGAGATGTTTGAAGGGCGCTGTTTTGGCTGGGTTTTCAAAGAATCGAAAAATATTCACAATATCCTGTGTGATCCCTGTGTGTGCGGTGAATAGACTGATGTCGCTGTACAGCGTTGCTGTGTTTTCATTATAATTTCCGGTAGAAATATTGGCATAATGAACAGATTTTCGGCCTTCTTGTCGTGTCACCAGGCAAAGTTTGCTGTGGACCTTGAGCCCTGGTACACCGAAAATTACTTTGGCACCCGCTTCGCTGAGCTCTTTGCTCCAATGAATATTGGCTTCTTCATCAAACCGGGCCTTGAGCTCGATGACCACAAAGACGGATTTGCCATTTTTGAGGGCATTTATGAGTGCTTTGACGACATGGGATTGGCTGGCCACACGGTATAGTGTGATGTGAATGTTCGTGACCTTTGGGTCTATAGCGGCTTCTCGCAAAAAATCCACAAATGGCATAAAGCGATGGTAAGGGTATTGCAATAAAATATCTTTTTCTTTTATCTGGGCAAACATGCTTTTGTCCGGACCTATGTCAGGATGATTCGTCGGTGGCATGGGCGGATAATAGAGTTTGGGATTGTCTATGATAGGAAATTTGATGAAGTCTTTGAAATTATGATATCGGCGTTTAACACCCAATACGGTGGTTGTTTTGGGTATTTCAAAGAGCTTTGTGATTTTTTTGAGGAAGGGCTTAGGCGTTGTGTCCTCATATATCATACGAACAGGTGCCCCATGCTTGCGTTGATGAACACCTTTTTCGAGTTTGTCGATGAGACTTTCGGTGATGTCGTCGTCCAAATCTAGCTCTGCATCTCGTGTTAGTTTGATGGCATAGGCGGAGAAGTTTTCGTAATCCGATAAATAGAATACATCTTTAAGACAGTATTTGATGATGTCTTCGAGAAGAATGATACGGGTGGTTTTGGGGGCCTGTTGTGATGGTGGCAATACCAAGAATCGGGAGATGCTTGAGGAGGGGACCTCGACGATGGCGTATTTTGTTTTTGGTTTGTTTTTGGATGACATTTCTATCGCCATATAGAGGACATTGCCTTCAAATTCCAAGTCTGTCGGTATTTGGTCCAGAAGTATCGGTTCCAGCGCGGGGCGTACCGTAGATTTGAAATAGGTTTGCACCATCTGGCTATCTTCTGTGTTGAGATGTGTATTCTTGACGAAGAAAATGTTTTGCTGTTCAAGTTCAGACAAAACGATACCCAGTGTTGTATCAAACCTGTCTTGTTGGGCAATAACGATGTTTTCTATGTCATTGAGTAATTGTTTGGCTTGTTTTTTCTTTTTGCCATGTTCTTTGTGAATTTGACGACGCAGCGCGCCGACACGGACACGAAAAAACTCATCCAAATTGGAGGAGAAAATGCCCAGAAATTTTAATCTTTCCAATAAGGGAACTCCCGGGTCTTGTGCTTCTTGTAAGACCCGAGAATTAAAATCCAACCATCCTAGATCGCGATCGAGCATCATTAGCCTTTGGGAATATGGGTAAGCCAGTGGCCGTATTTTGGGTTTTTCCCTTTTACAATATCAAAAAACTCAGACTGAATATGCCCTGTGATGGTGCCGCGTTTGCCGTTGCCGATCATACGTCCATCAATTTCACGAATGGGGGTTATTTCTGCAGCTGTGCCAGTGAAAAAGAGTTCGTCAGCGATATACAATTCGTCACGTGAAATAGAGCGATAAGAAATCTGATAGCCGAGGTCTTTGGCCATTTGCATTACGGATTGTGCGGTGATACCGAGTAATGCGCCATCGGATGCTGGGGTGGTGAAAATTTCACCATTTTTGACCAAAAAGATATTTTCACCAGGGCCTTCAGCTACGGTACCATTCAGGTTGAGCAAAATGGCTTCATCAAAACCACAAGAAATAGCTTCCTGTTTGGCGAGAATGGAGTTGGCATAATTGGCGGTACATTTGGCCAAAGGGGGTAGTGTACGGGCATCAATGCGATTCCAAGAACTCATTTTGCAGCGAATGCCATTTTCCAGACCCTCTTCGCCTAAGTAGCTGCCCCAACCCCATGCGGCAATGATCATATCTGCTGGGCTTTGTCTGGGGTTCATGCCCATTGTGCCATAGCCATAGTATAGTAGCGGGCGGATATAGCATGACGGGAGTCCGTTTCGTTTGAGCAATTCTTGTGTCGCTGCGATGAGTGTCTCTACATCATAGGGTTGCGGCATCATGTAGATTTTTGCAGAATCAAGGAGTCGTTGATAGTGGGCTTTTGCTTGGAATATAGCGGGGCCTTCTGGTGTTTCATAGGCGCGAATGCCTTCAAAAACAGCGGTTCCGTAGTGTAGGGCATGTGTCAGAACATGTGTGGTGGCCTCTTCCCATTTAATGAATTCGCCATTTTTCCAGATCCAAGGTGTCGTAATCATAGTGTTCTCCTCGCGCGTGCGTGTGGGGCTGTTGCAAAATGAGCCATGCGGCGTCAGTATTTGTGGTCAGCATTATAGCTAGGAGAGGGAGTAAAGAGCAATTGGCTCTGTTGCGAAACAAGCACGGGACCTGGATATTTTGGAACGGGTATAGGTCAGAAAATCGGGATTGAAAGGACGCAGCCCTTTCAAAATACATTTTTTTGCCGGAGGCAAAACGTCTAGTTGAGTTGGATCGTTTCTGTCGTGAACGTCTCATTCACGATCAGTACCAATGTGAGGACAACGTTAGCGGCATTGTCAGGAAGTCCTTCGATGGTCCATGTTTGGGTGTCACCACTGGCGATAGAATAGGTGGCTAGCGAGGACAATATTCCCAATTGCAACTCTTGGAGAGTGTCGTTGCTGGGTGTTGTATAGGAAATCTTGCCAGAGATGGGCATTTTGTTGAACGTAAGCGTGACTGTTTCGGTGCTATTGTTGGTATAAGACAGCGTTTCGGTGTTGCCGTTGGTCAATGTCCATTCAGAATTAGTACTGCTCAAAAGTGTTGTTGAATGGCTTGTCTCTATCGTGGTTGTTTCATCGGCCCCTGTGGTGAGTGTGTTGATTTGGCCACAGCCAGACACTGCACAGGCGAGTAAGGCAATAATTCCGTAGCGTCCCCAGTTTTTTAGTATGTTCATATTCCTATTATCGTATGTTTTGAAAAAAAATTGCAGATTATTTTTTTGAAGGGTCTGTTTCATACTGAGGTTATCCGTGTTATTGGAGCTTAGAGGCTTCTTTAATCAAGAGAACCATGCCAAGAATGCTACCTATGATAACCCCGATTTCAGTTCCAAAATTAAAGCTGGTGTAATAAGAAATACCATAGCCGATTCCGCCGAACATCATGATTGGCCCCATTAAGGCGGAGGTGATGTTGCTGAACTGTTGGTATGTTTTACTTTTTTCTGTCTCTTTCTTGGTCATCCTCTGTATACCACGAATCCCATATAGCTCAGATAGAGCAGTACACCGATGATGCCGTAAGCGCGGGTAATGGTGTGGGGCTTCAAAAAGACACCGAAAAACAATAGGGCGGTTGCGCCAAATGCGACCAATAAATCTATATTTTGTGTGGATTGAAAGGCCAATGGCGAAATACTGCCTGTAATACCCAGTATCCAAAAAACATTAAAAATGTTCGATCCGATGACATTCCCAACAGCAATATCATTTTGTTTTTTCATAGCGGCTGTGATCGAAGTGATGAGCTCAGGTAAGGATGTGCCAAATGCAACAATGGTTAGTCCAATCATGGCTTCGGATACGCCGGCATTTCGTGCCAGTATAGAGGCATGATTGACAAGGAATTCGCCACCCAAATAAAGACCGGTCATGCCGCCTACGCAAAATATAAAGTCGAGCCAGCCTGAATAGACGGTGATCTCTTCAGATTCAACGGACGACGGATCTGACTTGATAAGGCTGACGACGTACACCAAAAATATGCAGAACAAAACCAAGAGAGATAGTGCATCCGTACGTGACAGAAGATTGTCGCTCATACCGTCAAAAAACATATCGTTGCAGATCACGAGTAAAATACCACTGGCGAGTAATGCAAATGGGATTTCTCTCCAAATTGTTGATTTTTTCACGATGATAGGGCGGATGGCGGCGGATACACCCAAGATGAGAAGAATGTTGGCGATGTTACTGCCGATGATATTGCCCAATGCCAAACCGGGTTGTCCTTTGGTTGCAGCCAGTAGATTGACGATGAGCTCTGGCATCGATGTACCAAAGGCGACGATGGTTAGCCCGATGACTAGCGGAGATATTTTGAATTTTTTGGCAACGGATGACGCCCCTTTGACGAGAAAGTCTGCTGAAAAAATGAGTAAGAATAATCCCAAAACGATCCATAAAATATGGCTTATCATATGCTGTCTTCCTTTGTTTGTTTCAAGAGCGGGGTATTTTGTTGTTGTTTCTGCAGGTGAGGCAAAAATAAAGTGAATCGGGTGCCGTGTAAAGGTTTACTGCTGGCATGAATCCAACCATTGTGATTTTTGATAATCCGATAGACGGAAGCCAGTCCGACACCGGTCCCCTCGCCCAGACGTTTTGTAGAGAAAAATGGGGTGAAAATATCATTGAGTTGTCGCTTGCGTATCCCATGTCCGGTATCACTTACGGTGATGACCACATAGTTTCCCGCTGGAAGTGTTTCCATGTGGGGGCGGACAATGCGTTCTTTGCGAATACGTCTGGTTGCTAATGTGATGGTGATTTGTCCTTCTTTGTCGCCCATAGCGTCTTTGGCATTGATGCAGAGGTTGAGTAGTACCTGGTGGATTTCGGTGCTATTTCCAAAAATGTGTCCGTCATCAGAGGTGATCTGTGTTTGGAGCGTAATACTGTTTGGGAGACTGACCCCTAACATTTTGGCCAATTCGTAAATAATGGGTGCGACAGCAAAAGGCGCATGGTCTATGGGCTTTCCTCTGCCGTATTCCAGCATGCGTTTCACAATGTTCATGCTTTTGCGAATCGCATCATCCGAGAGACTGAAGAGTCCACCCATAACTGTTTTGGGGATGTGTTCCCGAATCATGCGTGTGGTGCTCATGTAAGTGACCATTGCATTGTTGAGGTCATGTGAGGACTCGATGAATATTTGGGTTGCGGTGTAAAACCGTTGGAGTCGGTTGTATTCGTTTTCTAATTTGCGTAAAGGACTGATGTTGGCGGCTGTGAGTAAATAAAAAGGCATTTTGTCGTCGTCACTGAGTCGCGTCCATGTGCAAACCGTTTCAACGTCTTGTTTCTGACGATACAGGTGATGCATACGGCCTTGCCAGCTGCCATTTTTTTGTACGCTTGCAAAGATGCTGTCGAGTCGGGTGAGTTCGTTGGGCGCTAAAAAGAGGTCAGCGTCTTTTTTTTCGACGACTTGATGGGTTTTCCATCCATACATCGTTTCGGCTTGTTTATTCCAAAAACAAATACGGTGTTGGTGATCCAAAACGACCACGGCATCATGAACCTGATCTAGAAAGAGCGAGCGGTCACGCAGCAATAGTTCGACATGTCGACGTGCGGAGACATCTTTTGCAATGAAAACAACTTGTGTCGTGGGTTGTCCGGGGATTTGATAAGGCATAGCGATGATGTCGATGTGTGGGTAGAAACGTGTCGGCATATGGAGACTTGTTTGCTCGTGAATGTCGGTGTTCTGGAGACATTTTTGTATCCATTTTTCGATAGCCTCTAGATCTTCGCGGTGCGTCCATACTTTTGTGATTGGCTGTCCTATGAGGCGCTTTTTGCTTTTTTTGCAGACATCGGCAAAGGCATCATTGACTGTTTCAAAAGTCAGGTCAGCATTTATGACACAGATCCACTCTTGGGACGCATTGACAATGAACTCATAGCGCTTCCAGAGTGCGGCACTGGCTTCTTGTTGCAGCGATAGGTCGTTTTCTACTGTTGTGCTGTGTTGCATTGTGGTGGACAAGATGCATTTCAGATCTTCCAGCTCATTTTCGAGAGACTTGCTGTAATCCATGAGGTCGTTACAGAGTGAGACGAGGTGGGGGGTGAGCTCAGATGATTCAGAGATACTGTCGCTCAGTGCGGCAAGTTTTTGACGGCCAAGAGGCCGATCGTCCTGTGGAGGTTCTGGAAAAAGAGAGTCGTCATTCATAGGGGAGAAATGAGCGTAGCACGGTTGTGGCTGAAATTCGAGGTTTTCCCTCAATGTAGTGTGTTTTTTCGCTTGTTTGCCAAGGTCGCATGGAAAGCGCTTTAAAAAAATAGAGTGTGCCGCTACACTCTTGGCCCATTATGGCTGAATTTCTTACAATTACAAATTTGACAAAAACATTGGGTGACAGGGTTATTCTGGACAACGCCTCTACTACCTTGTCTACAGACCAACGGATAGGGGTTATCGGTAGAAATGGTGCTGGAAAAACCACTTTTTTTAGACTGGTTCTCGGAATAGATCAGCCGGATAGCGGTAAGCTTGTTCATAGCAACGGCCTTTATATCGGTTATCTGGAGCAACATGATACGTTCAGAGATGATGAAAGTTGTCTCGACTGGTTGGTCCGTACGACAGGACACGAGGACTGGGAATGTGCCAAGGCTGCGACGTCCTTTCAGTTGGATGAAGCCCGTTTGGCGATGACGCCGCGGTCTTTGTCTGGTGGTTATCAGATGCGCGTCAAACTGACGGCTATGGTGGTCAAACAACCCAATTTTCTTTTTTTGGATGAACCTTCCAACTATTTGGACTTGAGTACTTTGTTGCTGCTAGAGCGTTACTTGCTGTCTTTCGACGGCGGATACCTGATTATTTCGCATGACCGTGCGTTTTTGACCCGCTGTTGTGACCATACGCTGGAAATACAGACTGGGAAATTGACCATGTACCCAGGTCGCTTGGCTGATTATTTTGCCTACAAACAAGAACAGGTTTTGCAGGCGGAGTCTTTCAATAAAGGCGTTGAGCGTAAACAAGTCCAGCTGCAAAAATTTGTGGACCGTTTTCGTGCCACAGCATCCAAGGCTGCAGCTGCCCAATCTAAACTTAAACAATTGGAAAAATTGGAAAAAATTGATATAGAAGGACCGCTTGCTACTGCGAAAATTCGTTTTCCTGCGATGCCGATCAAAAAAGGGCCGGCCCTTGATTTGACGGGGTTGGTCGTTGGGTATCCCGATAAAAAAATAGCAGGTCCCGTAGATGTTCATATTACCCGTGGACAACGCTTTGCTGTTCTTGGAGACAATGGACAGGGAAAAACCACTTTTATGAAAACCTTGGCAGGAGAACTGCCAGAGCTTTCAGGGAATTTGAAGTGGGGGCACGAAACCCAAATAGGCTACTTTGCACAGCACGTTTACGAAGATTTGGACTCGGATATGAGTATTTATGACTACCTGGAGCGTGTCGCTGATCCGACGACAAGCAAGCAGCAGATTATGGACACTGCGGGTAGCTTGTTGTTTAGCGGGGATGATGCGAAAAAGCCATTGTCCGTGCTCAGTGGTGGTGAGAAAGCGCGGGTTTTGTTGGCTGAATTGATTTTGTCCAAATCAACGGTATTGCTCTTGGATGAACCAACAAACCATTTGGATTTTGAAACGGTTGAGTTATTGGCGCAAGGGCTGAATGAGTATACTGGTACCGTTATTTTCATTAGTCACGACCGGACGTTTATCCAAGCCGTTGCGACAGGTATTTTGCATGTTAGCGAAGGCAATATTCGGCCTTTCCCAGGTCCGTTTCACGAATTTCTATCTTACTTGGAGGATCAGTTTGGCGAGGTTTTGGTTTCCAAACCTGAAAAGGCCAAATCGGGCAAACCCAGTAACCCCAAAAATCTTGCCAAACAGTTGGCTGCGATTGAAAAGAAACTGGCCAAAGCAGAAAAAGAAAAACAAGAGATATTGGCGTATTTTGAAGCCAATCCCAGTGATTATGATCCTGAAAAACATACCCGCTTGGCCGAAGTAGAAAAAACGATTTCTGAATTGGAAGACACCTGGGCGACGGTATCTATGGGATAAGGGGGGGTATTTGCCCTCTCTAGCCCGTACTGAGCATTACCCCAAGTTTTGAGCTCTCTTTTCAGGGCTTGGGGGACGATAGTCCCCAATACCAAAAAGCTTGCTCGGCTTTGCCGAGCAAGCAAAAAAATCTCAAAGGGCGTTGCCCTTTGGATCCGGTGGATACACGCAAACTTTCAATTGGCTTCCAGACTATCCATGGTCGTTCTCCATAAGGGGTAGGGCGCGTGTAAACTCCCCTCTTCGCTATCTGGCGTATGAGATAATCCGATGAGCGATTCATCAGATTAAGAGTGATGGGTTGTCTATTGTTCCGCTGTCCTGAAACCCGACGATATATCTTTGCGGCAGCGATACTGCTCACAGCCAGATCGATATAGGCTGCAGTAGGCGTGCCACCAGGTAGATGAATGTGTGGGCATGGTGGTTTGTTTTCCAAAAATGCTGATCCTATCACAGGTTTTGCATCTATGTTGGCATCTGTTTTTTTGGGAAGTTTGGCGGTCTTTGTCGCTGTGGTGGCCAGTTCTGCCCCAACGATGAAGAGCTGCTCTTGTAGACAGACGATGCGTTTTTGGAGCTCGTCTTTGTCCGTGTTGGCTCTGACGATGCCTAGGATACTGACCAATTCGTCGATATCCCCGTAAGCGTGGGTGTGGGGATTGTTTTTGGAGATTTTTCACCCGAAAAGTCTGGTTTGACAAATGCGGTTTTGGTTGTGATGCTCATGATGGCATGAGTATAATGGGCGCATGAGATACCACAATAAAACCCTTGCAGTGACAAATTCTGATGATGACACGGCGTCTGAGTGTAGCTTCTTTAGTTCTACAGAGGATTATCTGATGGTCAATCAGAACACCTGGGATTTTGTCGATATGGATACATGTATCAAGACTCAAGGTGTCGCACCTTGTATTGTGATCGGTTGTGTGGGGAGTAAAGACGGTATCACCCAAAAAGCACTAGGGCACTTTGGGAAAAAGTGTAAACAGGTGCGCGAAATGGCTGAAGAAACCAAAACTTGGGACGATGTGCAACTGTCCTACGTAGGAGGCTGGAATGATGGCGCTTATGACATTGTAGCCCAGTTTGAAACCGTTTTTGGTGTAGACGAGGCGGCCGAGTCTTGTGTGATGTCGCATATCAGTCCCTTTGATTTTCCGATGGGCGATGTATCAGGATTTTCTTTGGGCGTAGATCTGGATGTGGCGTATGATCCGGATTCCGAAACAATAACCTTTTCTGCTGCAACCTGGACGATTATGAGTCATACTTTTCCTGATTTGAATTGGGATATTCAATCCGTGTATGAGGCGTATGACCGTGGTGATATTGGGCGCGCACCTGTGGATCTGTTTTTGAACGCGAGACCCACGCAAGATGCTTTCTCTGAGGCTATGCAGTTATTAAATCTTGAAGAATGTGACTTGGTGGAGATGTTTTATCATCTTGCGGTTGATGCGAAAGTGACCTCCGAGTTTGTGAGTCAGTATGAATGGTTTGTCGATGGGGATTTGCCGAAGGGGAAACGGCAGCGGATTTGAATTTGATTTCATGAGGTATAGACTGGGTTTTGGGATTTATGACTTTTCGCTATTTTGGATAATAGTGCAGAGACTTTGGTGAAGTGTTGGCAATATGTTTTTTGTTGTTTCCCATAGAATAATAAGATCTATGTCGGCATAGTGATGAATGAGTTTGTCTCGTAGTTTGGCCATCGAAGACCACGGGATGTCTGGATGATTTAAACGGAATTCTGGCGGGACTCTTTTGGTGGCTTCTCCCATTATTTCGAATTTACGGATAATAGCA
>JAGYJO010000043.1 GCA_018402095.1 bacterium | reverse complement strand
CATTTTTGGCGGTTTTCAAATTGGAACTGACGAATGGCTTCCAAAAAGGGCAAACTTTCGATATCCCCCACGGTGCCGCCAATTTCGGTGATGACAAAATCAAAATTTTCTTCTTCCAAGGTTTTGGGAATGCGGCGTTTGATTTCGTTGGTCACGTGAGGAATAATTTGAACTGTATGACCGAGATAATCGCCCATACGTTCTTTGTTCAACACTTCCCAAAAGACCATCCCAGACGTGATATTGTTCACCCGTGTCAGGTTTTGGTCGATAAACCGTTCGTAATGCCCAAGGTCCAAATCGGTTTCACACCCATCTTCGGTCACAAACACCTCGCCATGCTGATAAGGGCTCATCGTACCGGGATCTAAATTGAGATAGGGATCGAACTTTTGGATAGTGACTTTATAGCCTTGGCTTTTGAGCAAAACACCAAGAGAAGCAGCGACAATGCCCTTTCCCAAAGAGGAAACAACACCGCCAGTAACAAAGACAAATTTGGTTTGATTAGACATTTGTACGACTATAGCAACCCGGGTTTCTATCCTGCAAGGGTCACCGAGTGGTTATTTGCGCTTCAAATCTAAAATTGGTGGTTTACGATCTGGTAAAGTTGATTTTTGTAAGGCAGTCGGGGCATCACTACCCTGAACAGACTGTTGTTCATAAAATTTTGAAAGCTCTAAATTTTCTTCTCCAATTGCACGATAGGCAACAGCTTTCATTCGAAGAAGATGTGGCGCAGATTTAAATTCAGATTGATCAATTTTTTGGATAATTGACTGATATTCCCCTTTCTTAAATAAATTTGTAAGGTTGTTTATAAAATTGACAGACATACTCGAGGTGGAAACCGATCTCAAATTACCCATAGATATTTTCATCATAAGACATCACTCCTTTTAGATTTATAGGTCTGGTCAGTAAGAAGGCGATCATTCGACATCAAAGGCTCGTTGGTATCTTGATTGGTTTCATTCATGGGATAGGCCTCTCCGATGTATCGAGATCGACAGCCTCATCATCCGAATGAAGCGCAATACCTAAACCCAATGCGCGGTTCAGTTTCTCACCTATTTCCAACCAGATAGGCGCGTCATTGATTAACAACTCCTTTACTCGCGAGCGGATCCCCTCCAAGGGAGCGCTTTGGGGGGCGAAGCTTTGAGCCAGGAACCACTCAACACGGGCAACTCGCTTCTCATCTAGCCACTGGCACAATTTAGTCATTAAAGACCCAGAGTCTGTTTTGTTAAATTTTAAATATGGAGATACCGCAGCAAACCCTTTGTCACTGAGCTTATCTTCATCTGCAGCTAGAAAAGCCTTTGAAAGCGCATCTTGCAATACGGCATCTAAACATACTGGCGATGGATACATCTGCAATGTTTTAGACAAAACAATCAATCCATCATTGAATCGGACATTCTCCTTACTCATCTTGTTAGCAATTTCACTAACAACCGATTCTTTCGGCTCAATAAAAGAAAAAAACTCCAGGCAGTCCTCGGGCAGAGCAAAACACCAACTAGCCCAAGCATCAACAGTCAAACTTGTCTTTTCAAGAAAATAGCCGTTATCCCCAAGTAGCTTCAGTAAGTCCTGTATCACATGTGCACGCGACTCAATCGTTACATGGTCCATCTTCTTAGGGCAATACGTCTCCATTTTTTTCTGTAGCCAGATTAGAAAAGCAGCTTTATCTTTACGCTCCCCTAAGAGATCAATGATTTCCGCCATGGATTTGTTGTAGCCATCTTGATGTGTTTTAAAATCCCATTTTTCAGAAGATGTTTTCCAGATATCACATAACCACGTAATTTCAGGAGTCACGCGCTGACTACAGTCTATAAATCCGCCATGAATAGCAGATGTGAAATTCATCCGAGCCTTATCATCTCCTGGCGAACACGTCGGCATAGTCATTAATTCCGAATTCCAAGCAATCCAAAAGGCCTCGTCATGCTCCTCTCTTAATTTTCGTAATTTCTCACCATTACCCGATTTAATCGCATGCTCAATCTCGGGCACCAACAACAACTCCATACCCTTTTCTTTGGCCACCCCAAAAAGCATGCCCGACAGCTCCGATTTCAGTAACAACGCATCAGACTTTTGATACTCACCCGGCAGCTTCCCTGCTAACAAGATAGTGCGAAGATTTGATGTATGGTCGTCTTCTCTGGATAAAGCATACAGACAGATAGATTCTGGAGACATCTCCTCTCCCCAACGAAGCCCCAACATCCCAACCTGATTTACAATCCCATGAATCTGCCTGGGCGTAGGGGATTTGTCCAACCGGCTCGCATAGCGTTGATAGGTTTCTATGACTTTGTTTCGTCCAGACTCCGGCCACCCGACCAATGCCTGCTCTGCACTTTCTCGAAGGTATGCTGCCCAGGCCGACATGACAGGGGAGGGCACTTCGACCGTCACCTGAAAGCATTTATTCAAAAATGAATTGGCCAGGCTGATATCTGGGTTGGGAGTCCCCGATTGGCTCTCATTCGATTCCCAAATACGGGACAACCCTTTGCGGTCAAAAGGGATTATAAACCACAGTGCGTCTGCCCATTTTTTTTGTTGAGGATTTTCAGACGAAGACCTGTGTTGAAAAAAGGTTTGCAAAGTCGCCCAAATAACTTTCGCATGTTCAGGCGCCACTCTATCTAGATTATCGACCACAATAAACGCCCTATCGAAATAGTTGCCGTCGCCCAGAGATAGATCCATTATTTTTGAAAAAAACCGTTCAAATTCAACAGACGTGCGCTCGCCATCCTCTGTGATGTCTTGGGTGTAGTCTTCAGACGATTCTGATTCGAACAAATCCCACCTGCGTTTATTGTGCTTGTCCTTTGTTCCCAAAAAACACCAGAGCAAAAGCACCCACAATGGCGCAGCGACAAAACAAAACCCAAATACAAACCACAAATTAGGGCCAGTATTTGGCTGCCAAGGCCAAGCCAACGCATTAAAATCCACGCCCTTTAGGAGTGTGGTTCCGAAAGGAATTAACAGTGCTGAAAAGGATATCCATTTCCCTAATGAGGAGACTTGTTTTCGAGTAGTCACGTGGACTGTCTTTTTTCGTCCTGTAATTTCAGCATTGATCTCGGTCAATTTATCTTTATTTACATGCCCTGGCGTAGTCTCTATAGCTAAGATAAGACTTTCTAAAAATATTTTCCGAAGAGGGTCTCCATCATGCGCCCACGCATCAAATTTGAAAAAAAGGGTCTTTTGATTGGTGTTTTGGTTTAGCTTTTTCTCAAGAAAATTTATAACGGTCGACTTCCCAGATCCCCACGCCCCTTCGATGCCAATGGTGATTCCCTTTGTCGAAGAATCAATTAATCTGACTAGACTATCGCTGATTTTCTCATGTGTTTTATATTCAAATAAATCTACCGAAGATACTTCTTCATGTAGGATATTAAAATTGTAATCAAACACTGAATCCCCATTTTCCATACTACACGTCTTTCTCTTTGCCATTATCGTCCATTTATTTTAGGAGAAATCTCTTTTGATCAGATACTTCAAGAGTAAAGAAAAGAGACCCAAAACACCACCCGTTTAGAAAACCTCCCACCCTCTAAAAATTAATCGTCATCTTCAAAAACATCCCCGTAATGTCATAACTAATCGGCTGCTGTCCGCTGGCTATTTTTTGCTCTTCGAGGGCGTCGGTAATCCGTTTGATATAGCCTTCCGCTGTAATGGTGATATTTTCGACATAGGGGGTGTCTGGCATCGGAATGATGACATTCACATTAATCGCACCATATTCCACCGTATCGTTGGTTTCCAGGACTTGCGTCTGGATCACATCGCCCGTCCCCTGCTCTGTTTCATTTTTCTGCAAGGTATTCAGGTTTCGACCCCAAGAATCCGTACGCTCATAGGAAATATCGACTTGGAAGGTACTGGTTTTGATAGGCGCATAGCGAAACACAAGCTTCCCACCATAACCCTCTTGCTCACTGGTATTGTTCTGATTGGTATACCGCAAACTATAGTCATAGCGAATATCCATCCCGGGCAACGGATAAAACCCAACACCCGAAGTCCCCGTTCTCTGGGTAATCCGTGTACTACTCACATCCGCAGTCCCCGTTTTCGATGACTCCCGAATGAGATCATAAGCCCCGCCAAGTGTCACAGAAAACCATGTCAGCGGCTTAAAGGTCGCCGTCAACCCCGCTCTGTCTGATTTTTGGAGAAGCGAATCTCGAAAACGCGCTGTATCACCAGAAGCCTCCGCATCACGAATGTCCTGCATAGACAAATTCAAAGTCGGCGATCGGTATTGGCTCAAATCACTATGGTTGTACAACCCCGTCAACGACAAAAAGCCAAAGGGTTGATAGCCGCCCGTGAGACCAATGTCTTCTTTTTCCTTGTACGTTAGACCTGTATTCACCGGATCAATATTGCGATTGTACCTGGAGTCTTCCGTATTGTAATTTCCATCCAACGTGAACATCAAAAACGGGTTTAGCTTGGCATTGTACCGACGCAATTGCACATAGCTGTCATCTTGGGACTGACGTATGTTTTCAGAAGCGCTGGAAAACTGTCTCGTATAGCGTTTGTTTGTGGTGTCTTCCAAGGTGTCTTGTGCCGACGCGGATATACCCCCCAAATTCAAATCAAACAGCCAAAAAACAGGCAATACCAACTTTCCCATTTGATACGACAAGGTTTGATCACGCTTGGAAGACGGGAGCTCTTCTGTCACATAATTGCTGGTGCCCGTATTGGCCTTAGAAAACTGAAGCCGCTGTTCATTACGCGCTTCCAATGACAACGAATACTGAAAATGATCCAAAATAGGCAATGGCGGCTTCACGTTCATCGCCATCACCTGACGGTCATAATCGCGGGTACTGCTATTGGATGAGGCACTGACATTTTCCACGGTATCCAGCAAATTGGAGCCTTGTTTTTCATAGGACAAGGTTTCAAAAATCACACCAGGCAAGGGCTGCAACTGTTTCAGTTCGACACGTCGTGAATCGGACTGCTGCGTACGACGGTTGTTGTTTTCAAACACACGGTTATAGGCATCAAAATAGCTCCCGTAACTGCCTTTCCATGGACGTACCCACCAATCACGCTCATCACCACCGAGATACCGCAAAAAACTATGCGGCACAAAATTATCCACACGGTAATTCTCATCTTGGCTCAACCGCCCACTTTGGCCCACCAGCGCCGTTTGCTCCTCTTTTTGCCTATAGGAAAATCCTAATCGCACCCACACAAAGGGATCATACAACGCATCATACTGATAATTTAGGGTACGACTCACCGTCGGCGTTTGGTTTTCTTCTGTACGGGTGCTTTCCACCACATTATAAAACCCATGTAAGGTCAGATTCTGAAAAGGCTGATTCACAATATCCAAGCCCGCCATATCATTTTTATCCACAAATTCGCGCAGTGTCTGCGTGGCTGTCGTCGTCAACCGTGTGGAGGTTTTCGAGTGTTCATAGACCGGTTGCAATTTGATATACCGAAACCAATCCAGTTTATCGAAGACCATATTGGCATTCCATTTCAGTTTCACCGTGGCCTGATCATTGCGATCAAACCCATCAATATAGCCATCCACCACACGGGACTGCGCCACATAAAAGCTATTCAAAAAAGTCTCTGGACCCGCGATCAATGAGGTCTGTTGGTCTACAGAAATGCGGTCAATGACGTGGGTATTGCCTGTCGTCGCATCTGTCGACGGGTCTTGGTATTGGAGAAAATAACGAAAGTCCTGACGCACAAAAATATCGTCTGCCAACTTGTACTTGAGATAGCCCTTCAAATCATCTGTATGCAAATACAAATTATCTTTCAGTTCAGAAGGGGGCTGAGCTTCTTCCCGACGACGGTAATCCAAACCGGCACTGGTATTGGGATCAAAGGTGAAATCAACACCCCCGCCGAGAGACACCGTTCCTTTTCGCTCCTGTATAGGGGAGATGGGGACATAATTTTTATCAATGGTCTTCACATCTGCACGCAAAGCCACCATGTCATCACGGTAGGTCGTAGAGACTTTGGTCGCATAGCTAAACTTGTCTTCGCCAGCTTCCACCTGACCTGTATTGTCAAAATACTCAAAATCCACACGAATCGTATCCGCGGATCCTGGATTAATATTCACAAAACGCACTTTTCCAGTACTGTAGTTGATCGAATACTGCTGATCTTTGGTCTGTCTCACATTGTTGATATAAACAGCTTCCGAATTTTCCACCAAGGCCGTCTTGCCCAGGTCATACAAGTTGCCATCCTGACCATTCCCAGCAAAGGTCACCGTCGTGGCCTCTCTCGGTTTAGAAAAATTGTTTCCCGCAGCAGAAAACTCCGCATCTACACGCCAGTTTTCATTGAGGCTAATGCCGCCGGTCAACGCAATCTGACGCTGAGAGACACTTCCCTGATCAGGTAAACTCTCTGGCGTATGGTCATAGACCAACGTGATCCGAGACCCATCCGCCGGATAATCTGGACGAACCGCGCCCAATACATCCCCCCTACGGTAAAAAATGATGCGAAACCCAACATTGCCATCTTGGCCGTAATCAATGGCATAGTCTTGACCTTCGAGCAGAACCTCTTCGAGCAATCCATTGGAAATCTTCACCCGTGTCACCCCGTTGTAACGCACAGGGATATCACGCAGGGTAAATTCCGGGGTATTGTTCTCATAGATATTACGATTGGCCTTCGCCTGAAAAATAAAGGTCGTCGAAAAACTTTTGCGAAACGAGTAGCTCACAGAAGCAAACCCCACATTTTCTTTGACCAGTCGCACATGCCCACGATAAGGGTCTTCGATCACGTAATCCACCGAAGCAACAGCAGGAACCCCATCCAAAGACAGAGAAAAAGAGTCATCCACCACCACGGGATACTGCTTGATATACACCATATTATTACTCACCGTATGGCTTTCAGATGCAACTTTCTGAATCAGTTCTTCCGATTGGCCCTTGGCGTATTCATCCAAATAAGTCACCCCAAAATTCACCGGAGAGGCAATATTCCCGGTCGACGTTTTGACCACTTCAGACAAGACGGCTTTATAGGACACTGAAATGACACCAGGATAGGAAATCGGGTAATTAAAATACAAAATCCCCGATTCATAATCCAAAATATAATCTTTAATCTCAGACAGGGGCTGCCCGTTCAGTTCCACATCAAAACTACCGGACAACACATCTTGGTACAACAAGGTATAAGGCCCCGGCGTGTCACGCCCGATCAAGGTTTCATTGCGACTCACCGTTTCATAGGCCTCATAGCTCACCTCAAGCGCATCCTCTGGCTTGAGCTTCAAGTTCATTTGCAGTGTGCCCCGTCGCTGACGCAGCAAATAGTCTGTGTTGCGCCGCAAGGGATGCCCATTCAATCGAATCACCTCAGAGCCAAAAACAATCGGGTATCCCTTCAAATCAAAGTGCCCATCCTCGGTCACATTGTCTGTCGTGATATGAAAAACCTCATTGATCTTTTTGGAGCGCTTGATACGTTGCTCTTCTGGTGCTGCCCGCCAGAGATACTGGGCTCCCATAAAATTACGCCGAGACAACACCGGGATAAAGTCTTCGATCGGATTCGTAAACTCATACACAATCTCAATATATTCAGCCGCAGTCTTGATCGTCTTGAACGTGACTTCCCCTTCATAATAATTGACGGTGTAATCTTTGCCCTCTTGTTGCAAGGCATTGTTGACCCAAACTTTGACAGAGTCATTCAACAGAGACTTCACACCGACCTGTACGTTATTACGACCATTACCAAAGGCTGCATATTTTTTGGGCTCCGAACGCTGTTGGCCCACCGCAATACGCCCTTCCCAAAAAGGGTCTTTGTGTATCACCTGGGCGCCATTCAAGGCTTTTTTGACGGACATAAATTCACCATTCTGAAATTCTGCGTCAAAATGATAAAACGTCACTTCCGTCTGTTTGTACTTCACCCAAATGTCATATTTACTGGGAAAATCCGGCTCTTGTTCGATGTCATAATGCACGGACACATCATCAGAGAGTTTCCCGTCCAATCCCAACCGAAGACGCATATCCAATTTGGGACTGCCGACCAAAACGTCCTGCGGCAACTTTTTGTAAACCGGGTCATTCTGAATAATTTGCCAACGATTATCCGTCGGCGTGAGCTCAAAAAACTTGGGGGTATAGTCTCTACCACTCAGCTTCATCTCCACAAAACCATCCATATCCAAATCAGGATATCGACTCACTGGCCGTGGCGGAAATTTAAACCATTCTTGATCAGATACCCGGCGTTTGTAGCGTGCCAAGCGTTCTTGTCGACGCTGCAGCGCAACGTCCACATCGGGCGCCACAACGCTATTCGAAGAAACCAATACATCCGAAGACACATCGCCAGTCACATCGCTCTCTGCGATATCTGAAATAAAAGACAATATTTGCTCTGATGAAAAAGCCGTGTTCACAGACGGCACCACCGCAACCGGCGACACCAATGGCATCGCCATACCCAAGGATTCAATAGTCGGCTCTTCAGCGCCCTCATAAGGCAAGACATGGCTCTCATTAATCCAGCCCCTATCCCCACCGATCCAAACAACCTGAACGAAACCATTGGTCGTCGAAATAACTTCGTAGGCACCCCCTATAGACGCAAAATAGCTAGGCGCTACCGCCGCATCTGGCGTCGACCAAATCATGGCGTTCGGAGACACGACAGTCACATAGGTAGAGGCATGGGCAATCACGCCGCTACCGACGATAAACGCAGCCAAAAAGGCCAAAGCCCGGAGCCCCTTCACGACCAGTTTAGTCATTTTTTCCGCCACGCAAAATCAGCATAGCATCGCCAAAACTAAAAAACCGATACGCGTTTTCGATCGCCGCTTGGTAGGCGCGTTTCATCAGGTCATCCCCACCAAAGGTACGAATCATGACCAACAAACTGGATTTGGGCAGATGAAAGTTGGTCACCATCCCCGTCACCACAGAAAAAGAATACCCAGGTTTGATAAACAATTGACTGGTCCCCACTCCAGAAGCAATCACCCCATTCACACAGGCTGATTCCAAGGTCCTCACCACCGTCGTCCCCACAGCAATAATACGCTGAGACGTCTGCATAGCGTGATTCAAAATATCCGCCACATCAGGCGAAATCACATACTGCTCCGCATGCATCTCGTGATCGTCTAGACAATCCACCGCAATAGGCTGGAAGGTACCGTATCCGACATGCAAGGTCACCGTACACACCGTGACACCTTTAGATCGTATGGCCGCCAACAATTCTTGCGTGAAATGAAGTCCCGCCGTTGGCGCAGCAACAGCACCCGGCTGACTGGCCACAACCGTCTGATAGGAGGACTCAAATTGCCGCGCATCCGCATCATCCACGTGGATATACGGTGGTAAGGGCACCAAACCGCAGGTCTCTATCAGTTCCAAATCGGACAAATCGCTTTCCAAGCGAATACGGTGTTTGGGCGCTTTGCCCGTCGTGCCGACATTTTTTTCCAAAATACGAATCTGACCCAAGCCATTCATGAGGGTCAGCACATCCCCTTCTTTGACTTTTTTAGCCGGTTTGATGAATGACTCCCAAATATGATCCCCCACCGCCGCCAGCAGCAATACCTCAATAGCGCCACCGCTCTCACGGCGTGCGCGCAGACGCGCACGCAGGACCTTGGTGTCGTTGAGTACCAACACATCCCCCGCATGCAGCTGATCCAGAATGTCCGAAAAACAGCCGTGGGCAATGCGCGACTCAGGCACGTGTACCTGCAACAACCGGCTTTCGCCACGGTTCGGAACAGGTGATTGCGCGATTAATGCCTCAGGCAAATCATAATCATAATGGGAAAGGTATGTAGCCAAGATGGATGATATCCTACCCGTACTATCCAGTTGCAGCAAATCATTCTCTAGGATACAATGCTCGGGCCCCATCGCGGGGGCGTAGCTCAGCTGGTTAGAGCGCCTGCCTGTCACGCAGGAGGTCGAGGGTTCGAGTCCCTTCGTCCCCGCCATATTTAAACAACTAAAAAAAGCCAATCGAAGTTTCGATTGGCTTTTTTGTTTT
>JAGYJO010000042.1 GCA_018402095.1 bacterium | reverse complement strand
AAGCCCTTATCTTAGAGTCCCAACTCATCAAAACGTATCTACCCAGATACAATATCCTCCTCAAAGATGATAAACATTTCCCCTACATCAAAATAACAAATGCACCCTTCCCAAGATTGCTAATCGTACGCCAACGCGAATCAGATGGGGCACGCTATTTTGGTCCCTACCCCTCGATAGGCTCCACCAAATTTTTATTACGGCTATTACTTGATCTCTTCCCTATCAGAGACTGCAAACAAGCTATTCCACTCACCGGTAGACAGCCCAAATGCATCAAGTTGGACATCGAAAAGTGTATCGGCCCATGCGTCTACAAAAACATCAAACCGACATACGACAACCTCGTCGATCAACTCAGTATTATTCTTTCCGGAAAAGACAAAAATTTTATCAAAAAAATCGAAGCCGACATGCATGATCTCGCACAGAAAAAAAAATATGAACAGGCCGCTATTCTTCGTGATCAGCTTCACAAAATACGCAGACTTTCAGATCGCCAACAGGTGCAGTTAGAAGACAATGCAACCATACACATATGGGTTCATGTTAGTGGCCAAAACACAGCCGACGAAGCCACAACACACTGGGAGTATGTCTTGGTTCAAACATTCATAGAGGGGAAGTTATTGTATCAAAGTGGTTTTTATTGGCATGACGATGATGACACGACCCCCGATGCCTTTTACGACACAACCATTTTAAACTGGTACGCAGAAGACCGGGAATTTCCCGATGGCATTCTCACGGATGCTACGATGGCGCCATTATTTTCAAAATTACAAGCCTCCGGCGCTTTACCAAAAACAGTGTCCATCACCCAGCCCCAAAAAGGCGAAAGGTATCACATCTGCCAACAGGCCACAGAAAATGCACACCTGTCTCTCAAAAGAACTATCCGAGAACACCGTTTTCAAGTAATCCCTCAAAAAATTGATTGGGATATCTTTGTTCGTGTCTTGGGCCTAACAAAAAAACCAGAATGGATTTTTGGATTTGATATATCTCATTTACAAGGACAAGACATCGTCGCATCAGCTGTTGCATTCAGACATGGCAAGCCCGCCAAAAGTAGCTACCGCCGCTTTGGGATTCGTAGCGTAGTTGGCACCAGTAACGACCCCGCTTCTCTTTACGAAGCGGTTCTTAGACGTCTTCAATTAGCCATTGAAGAAGAGGATATGCTACCAGACCTTCTCCTAATTGACGGAGGAAAAGGTCAACTGAATTTTGCCATGCAAGCACTTGACGACTTGGGACTCAGAGATGTCATAGACTGTATCTCGCTGGCGAAACAAGAGGAAATTGTGTATCGTGTGGGCCGTGATCCTGTACGGATATCCGAATACCCTGCCTTGCGTATTTTGCAACATATTCGTGATGAATCCCATCGGTTTGCGTTGCGCTTTCAGAGAATGAAGCGTCGAAGTGTGTTGCGTAGTGACTTGTCCAACATCAGCGGCTTGGGACAACAGAAAATTAAATTATTGTATGAACTATTTGGCAGTATTCAAAAAATTCGTGAAGCCGACCCTAGCGCACTGGAAAAAGTCCCGGGTATTGGAAACGTTATGGCCTCTCGGATTCAGACTTATTTGCGCAGACAACATGATCTCCTATAAATCCTTTTTATTCTCGGAAAAGCCGAAAACCTCAATGATTATCTAGGTCCTAAACGGAGTCATAGATGGAGCCTGTTATTCAACATCTTTTTATACACATATACCTGTATCTGAATTTCAAAAGAGGAATCAGTTACAGAGCTATCAATAAAAATCAGTGAGAATAAAGATAAATCAAAGAAAAAAGAAATAAAAGCTACAAGAAGAGACGACAGCTAAGCATTATCAAAGAGAATTACGGTTTACAGAATTAAGCAAGAAAAACACGTCAAAATTTTGGGTGCCACTAAAGTAGAGAAAAAGAAAAGAACATGCTTTAGGAAAAAACAGAAGCTGATTTTTCCCAATTACAAAGATACTTTTACCAAGCCCAAATAGGTATTTACCAGCACCAGCAGCTAGGACCTCTCTGGTTTTGTTTGCACTTACACAAAGAGCATCCATCTATCTGAGATCAACTCTGCACCTATTTCAAATGTCAAATTTGACCAAAGATGTCACCTTTGGACACCTTAAAACCATTCAGTTAACCAAAGAGCGCCTCCGCCTAAAAAAACAAATACAAAATATTGCCGCACTCAAAGAAGACGTTGCAAGCAAAGAAAAATTACTCAGCAGCAAAAGCAAAGAACAACTTGCGGTGGTTAGTACATTGCAATCCCAAATCAAAAAGATGGAGAAACAAAATAGCGCACTAGAACAATCGTCTAGACAAATTAGTACTGCATTACGGAGCATGGGATCCCATGGGACCGGCTATTATGGATTGGGTTTTTTCGTCAAACCTACCACCGGGTGGATATCTTCTCAATTTGGATCCCGTCGTCATCCCATTTTCAAAAGACGTATTAATCACAACGGAACAGACTTTGCAGCACCTTCTGGCACCAGAATAGTTGCTGGCGATTCTGGCTATATCGTCGTAGCTGGGGAAAAAAGTCAGTACCGTGGTTATGGCAAAATAACCATTATTGACCATGGAACCAATAAAAATGGCGTCAGAGTTTCAAGTGTATATGCACACCAAAGTCGTATTCTGGTCAGAGAAGGGGAATTTGTTCAGCAAGGACAAGAAATTGGATGGGTCGGTAGTACAGGCTATTCAACAGGCCCACATTTACACTTCGAAGTGCGTCATGATGGAACCCCAGTAGACCCCATGAAGTACATAAAATGAAATACATAAAGGATTAATTATGCAAAAACAAGATGTTCGTTTTAGTCTCGTCTCTCTCGGCTGCGCCAGAACCCTGGTGGACTCCGAAAATATTGTCGCCCAATTGCGAGACAGCGGATTCCGATGGGTTCCAGAAGGAACCAATGAGCATGTCACGGTGCTCAACACGTGCTCATTTATTCAAGCCGCCGTCGATGAAACAGAAGAAAACATTCGCCTGTTATCAGATAGAAAAGATGCCGGTGAAATCCGTTATTTGGTCGTCGTCGGTTGTTATCCCAGTCGTTTCAAAAAAGACGTCCTAAAAGAGAAATTCCCCAATGTGGATCTCTGGCTCACAACCAAAGAAGAAGATCAAATCCAGCATGCCTTGAGCCAAATGGTATTTGGCTCAAGATTTCAACCCGTCAAACCCCAGCCACACATGAAGCTAACACCCTCCCATTACGCCTACATTAAAATTTCGGAAGGCTGTGACAACTGGTGTTCCTTTTGTACCATTCCAAAAATACGGGGTAAACACACCAGCAAACCCATCGATGTCATCGTCGAAGAAATCAAAAAACAAGTTTCTTTTGGCGCCAAAGAATTTAACCTCATTGCAGAAGATACCACCGCCTGGGGTGAAGACTTGTTTGGCAAGCCCGACCTACCCCGTCTCCTCTACGCCATTGCAGAAGTCCCTGGCGTCGAGTGGATACGTCTCATGTATATTTTCCCCCATCGGGTAGACGAGGCGCTAATCGCCGCTATCCGAGACATCCCGCAGGTCATCCCCTATCTCGACATGCCTGTACAGCATTGCAATACACGACTCCTCGAGCTCATGAACCGTCGGTATTCAGGCCCAGATCTCGATACATTGATCACCACCCTCTACAAAGAAATTCCAGGCTTGGTATTACGAACGTCCCTCATTTTGGGATTCCCCACTGAAACAGAAGAAGAGTTTTCAGAATTAATGGCTTTCATTGCAAAATATCCATTTGCGCAATTAGGCTGTTTTTCCTATTCAGAAGAACGGGAAACCAAGTCCGCAAGACTAACACCCAAAATACCTGATGCTGAAATCAGATCCCGTATTAAACGCATTATGTCTGCCCAAAGAAAAATTCTCAAAGCCATGCAAACAGAATGGCAAGATCAAACAGTCCAAATGATTTACGAAGGAAATGGTATCGGGAGATCTTATAGAGAAGCCCCAGATGTCGATGGCCGATTGCTGGTCAAGAATCCAGAGGGTCTTATCTCAGGTCAATTCTACGATGTAAAACTCAAAACACCCAAAGGATATGATTATCACGTCGAGGTCTGTGGGTAGTCACACAGATAAGTCGTAGGTCAGTCAGGCATCACAGACTTATTTGTAACCCCTTCCTAGTGTGAGGGAGGAGCAACGCTTTTCGTGATCTCCTCTGGCGAGCACCTGTTGGTATATCGGGGACGCCACCCCATGCACCCCCGCTCTAGGAAGCGATTACACTTATTTAGAAAAAAACAATCGCGAAACCCTCTCATTCTATGTTATGCTTCTATCAATAAAGGAGTGTGTAAACGTGTCAGCATCATGTTTGTTTTGCAAAATTGCCCAAAAGCAAATCCCTGCAAGCATTGTGTATGAGGATGATCAAGTCATCGCCTTTCACGATATAACGCCCCAGGCCCCAGTCCATGTCCTTGTTATTCCAAAAAATCACTGTGACAACATCTCAGATATACCCAGTGATGCCCCCGATCCGATCCTTGCCATTCTACGTGCGATTCAGATTGTCGCTAAAGATCTTGGTCTTTTGAAATCTGGATTTCGTGTTGTGACAAATACAGGTTTGGACGGCGGACAGTCCGTTAATCACGTACACTTTCACATCTTGGGAGGCCGTTCTTTGCAATGGCCACCAGGATAGTCTTATATTCAGGAGCACCGGTATGACAAAACAAGAAAAACGACCTGGAGAATCTATTGATTCCGTATTAAGAAAATTCAAACGCAAAATCAAAAACGACGGTATTCTTCAAGAATTACGCAAACGCGAATTTTTCGAAAAACCCTCTGACGAAAAAAAGCGTAAAGCAAAAGCAGCTGTTCGTCGCACCATCATGCAACAACGCTCTGAGGATATTTTTTAGTCCGATTGTATCCCCAGTACATTTTAGGCTTTTGGGAACTGAGTTCCCAAAAGCCTTGGTGATAGTCATTATTTCATGCCCTTTATTCCCTCTCTGACTATTTTAGATCGGTATTTGCTTCGGCAATTCCTTGGGCCCTTTTTTTTGGCCGTAATGGGATTTACCATTATTGGCATCGTTGATATCCTCTTTTCGCTTGTGGATCTCACCATTTTATCTGGCATACACATAGGGGTAACTGTCAGGCTTCTTTTTTACAAACTCCCTGCTGTATTTATACTCTTTTTTCCTATGGCCGTTCTCTTTGCCATTATGTTGCTTTTGATACGTATGGCCAAAGACAACGAAATCACCGTATTACGTGCTTCAGGCGTCCATCTCTTACGCATTGCAATACCACTCATCTTGATTGGACTGGGCATTAGCATGATTGCTTTTATGGTCAATGACAGTGTCGTACCATGGGCAAACCATCAATCAGAAAAACTCATACAAAAAGAAATAGAACGCAAACCGCCACCGACTATTGTCGACAATGTCGTTTTCAAAGACGCCAAAAATCGCTTTTTTTATATCAAAAAAATGGATACGGTTTCCCATAAAATGTCCCATGTTATCGTATTCGAAGACAACGGGCAGTATCCGCGCATTCTACAGGCCGAGGTGGGTCACTGGAAAAATTTCACTTGGATATTGGACAAGGGTCGTAGCTACGAATTCGACAGCGATGGCAGCTTGTTGTTTTCCACGATTTTTTCGACGATGATGATTCATGTCGACCAGGATATTCAAACCTACTTTTCTCAGCAAAAAACAGCCCGTGAAATGGACTCCAAAGAACTAGAAAAACGCATAAAATCACTCAATAAAGGCGGCATTAGCACGCGTGCATTGGCAGTCGAATACCATCTCAAAAAAAGTATTCCCGCAGCTTGTTTTATTTTTTGTCTGGTTGGGATTGCTTACTGTTTTAGCTTTGTGCGCTCGGCCAAAGACTGGTGGGGTGTTATTCTATCTATTTGTATTGCCGTACTCAGTGTTGGGTTTTACTTTTTTATCGTCGCAATGTCCCGTGCCTTGGCCAAAGACGGACAATTGTCCCCCTTTATAGGGGCTTGGTTAGCAAATAGCCTCTATGCCTCTATAGCCGGCATCACCATCTTTTATCAGGTCCGAAAACGATGATACAAAAAAGAACGCTACAGACACCATTCCAATTTATTCAAAAAAACCAATATGTGACAGCATTGGAACATTACAAACGGATTGTGTCACAAAACCCATTATGGGTAGCAGATGCACTTATCCCCCTCTATCGTCTATTGCAAACACGACAAGAAGATTGGTATCTACGACTCATTATTGCAGAAATATATGTCAGTGCACGGTATTTTTCAGATGCTTTATACGAATTGGAAGATATATACGAAGAAAATCTAATTTTAGCCAAATCATGTTTTTATTGGGCAAAATATGGACTTACCAATCCCATGATCCTCGGGTATTACTGTTGTTCAGATCAGCCATCGACAATGATATCACAACTCAGTGATTTTAGATACCCTGCCACAGGTCTATATGTCACAAAACAACTTGGAAAGCAGCCTCTCTCTTTTCAAGATTAATCCAAAAATTCCCAAAACATCCATTATCACCAAACGCTTGCAGACCTCTATATCAAAGCAAATCGTTACGATGACGCCCTCCCTGAATACCGCGAGCTGATCACCAAGTCCCCTATGCATGCAGCCGATGTCATCCGACGTCTATCACCACTCACCCAAGAAGTCGCAGAACCAGAGCCCATTCATCTGTTTCTCGTGCATCTCTACAGTATGCTTTATGACCCAGATAGCGCTTTACCACACCTAGAGGCATTGTGGTCCACATCCACCAAAAACTTGTTACCAGAATACGAACGTCTCACGGGTCTATTCCCAAACAATGCGAGATTGCTACTGGCGGCAGGGGGATACCTCTTACATGTCGAACGGTTTTCAGAAGGCATTGATTACCTTGCACAGCTATACATGTTAGCCCCACAAGACTACAGAGAAATCATTCATGACAAGTTAGAATCTGTTCTAAAAATATACCCCATGCAAGTCTATGCACTCCAATTACTCAGTCAAATAGAGCGAGATAACCGCAACTACACGGCCAGTTTTGAACACATTCAAATACTCAGTACATTACCGCTAGATGATGTAGAGACCCTACTAGAAGATCTCGGAACAATTATTATCAACGCACCGCAATTAGAGGCTTCCAGTAGACTTTTGATGGCCAACATCTACATGAATAAGGCTGATTACCCATCGGCACTCTTGCAATGCGACGCCGTACTAGCGACACCACGAATAGCAGAAGCCAAACGACAAATGGCCTTAATTCATGCCAGACAAGGCCAACATGAAACAGCACTCAGAATGCTCCAAGACCATTATGCTTTGGCCCCCACACTTTCACCAATGTTAATAACTGCCGCTACAGATATTCAAAATCACTACTACGCCCACGTCTTGGAAACAAATCAACAAGTCGATATCGGCCTCATGCACGCAGAAATAGGCAAGCTCCATGACAGCATTGTATTATTACAAAAAATCCCACACACCGACCCTGACGCCGAATTGGCCACACTCACACTCTGTCACGCTTATCTCGAACAAGGAAAATTCGAATTTGCACTCAGACATCTCCAGTGGTTGGCAGGAATCTCTAACCAACACCCCGAACGACACAAAAATATTCAATTTTTACAGGCCATTGCCCATACCCTATTGGGAGATAGTGAAAAAGCAATTGATGCATTGGAAAGCATCGTCAACCAAGACATTGGATTCCCTTACGCACCCACCCTTCTTGAAAATCTCCGCAAATCTCCGGCAACCCATTACCGGGGTCGAATGTTGACATGGTTACTCACCACGTCAGGCCCGGTATTGATCGCGGTGCCCAACGAAAGCCCCGTAGACCCCATGCATCTGTCACTGGCCATGCCTCACCAAGAAAAAGGCATTACTTATGCCATGAAACAACAATATACCGCAGGCATAGAAGCACTCGAACTTGCCCATCAATTGGCACCCGAAAACCCCAATGCTCAGCTAAATACACACTATATCCACGCGATCGAAGGCCGCATAGAGGACGTCAAAACATGGTTACAAACACCTCTACCCAATATCAGTAAAACAGGTCGATTACAGTTGGAAGCCGGATTATTAGACATGGATGGCAACACAGAAGCGGCGCTTTCATTGCTCTCGAGCAACACCCGTCCCACCGCCTTATGTCACATCAATATGGGATTTCTGAACTGGAAACTACAGCGTTATGACGCCGCCATCGCACTATGGGAAATGTCACTCAATGACATACCCGCCTTTCCGTTTGTGGCAAGATGTCTCGCGCCGATACACAAAATACTACCCGATTTGAAGTGGCTCCCACCGGTTTTTCAGTTTCCAAAAAAATGGTAACACGATTGCCCTCAGCCGCTGAAAGCGTTGGTATAGGCGGTAAATCTACGCGTCCTCAAAAAAGAAAAAGCCCCACCCTGAGGAGGCCTTAGGGGTGGCACTATCTCTCAAAAAAAGCATAGTTCTTATTTTTATGCTCACAATTCCTTGTTACCTCGAAGCGACAAGCGACTTCACACTCTCCGCTGAAAACCTCTATATCGACAGCAAGCAACACTATATCCAAGCCACAGGGGATGTAGCTATCGCCATCGACGACACCCATATTCACACCGACAACCTCTATATCAATACCATCTCAGGCAACATCATCGCCACACAAGGGGTCACCTTAGAAAGAAATGGTCAATCCTTCAGGGTTCCTTCATTGCATTATCATATCGATAGCCAGCGCGCATCACTCACCGACGTGCATATTGGTATAACCCCTCCCGATGCCAAAGGTCCTATTTTTTTGCACGCACAAACCATGGAAAACAGTCCCAACGGGGATAGTGGCACACATGGCATCATCACCAGTTGCGACCTCCCCCATCCCCATTATTACCTTCAAGCCGACTATTTCGAATTGGATCCCGAACGTGAAATACGGCTATACAACATGTTTTTCAACCACCCTATTGGACCCATTCCATTTGGATTTTGGAGCCCCATGTATGTGTATGCACTGGGGAAACGAGACATTATCTGGAACTTTCCAACCATCGGCAGAAAAAACACACCTGGATGGGGGTGGTTCGTACAAAACACCATCGACTATGGCTATGTCCGAGGCATGGATGCCAGCGTCTTTGTAGACTGGTTTGAAAATAAAGGCTTTGGATTTGGCATACAACAACCATGGAACATGGACTGGTTTTATGGCAAAGCCTATGGCTATACCTTCACCGAATCCGACACCGGACTACACAACTATAAAGTAGGACTATCCCCGTCTTTTGAAATTGATAAATTCTCTATTCAAAGTGACTATCAACGGGTCAATGGCGTCAAAATACTGAGCTCCGGTCGAGAAGACACCGAACACAAATCCCTGGCCGTAACCTATTCCGATATCGGGGAAATCAGCTATGTCAGTATCACAGACGATACCAATACCTTACAAAAATATCGCAAAGTTTCGCATCACTTCTTCTACGAAATGAACAGAGAACGCAGCTGGGAATGGCGTGGAAATGATTATTATTATTTCAATCGAAACCAACGACTCAGTAACAATACCATCACACAACGCACCCAACTCCCATGGCAATCCCAACTCAAAACAACCTTAATCCGAGACGAAGACATATCACTCAGCAACAGCTACATCACCAATGACAGACTCATCGCCAATACCCAATTCAACACACAACTCATGCCAGATCTCTCCATGCAAATCGCGGTCTCCCACCTCTTTGATTTGGATGAAGACCGTGTCACATCGGATACGTTTAGCGGCCAAAACAATTTCCTCTACAAACAACCCGAGTTCACATTCGAATACAAAAACAGGGATTTGTTCCCCTTGCTATGGACTCAAAAAATAACCATCGCACGGTATCAAGAGGTGCAATTTGATTTTGGAACCCAAAAATCGCGTACTTTTCCAGAACCGCAAAACTACACTTGGGAACCCAACACCTACATCAGCAACACCACACTGGAAAAACAATGGCAAAACCTTCCTTTTGACAGTGTATTGTCGCTATCTACCAACGCCGATCAGTATATTTTCAAATCCCCTGAAAAAGATATTTTTTCGGGCGATGCCCTCTACACCATTGGCGCCACAGCGTCTCTGAGTTCAGATATTGGGGGATTTATAAAAACCCAGAGCAAT
>JAGYJO010000041.1 GCA_018402095.1 bacterium | reverse complement strand
AAAAAAGACAGATTGAATCCCTTTTTTATTGTTTGGTTGTAGATGATGTGTCTCTCGTTTTTACAAAACGGTTTCCAGGTAAAAAGATTGTTTATTGTTTAAATCTTTCTGATTTAAATTTGGATGTTACTGGTGAGTCTGATCAAATCGATGCTTATGCAGCATTGATGACTTCTTTGCGAGAGGTTTTGGTGGATATTAAGAGCCGTAATGCTCGAATTTTGAAGAAGGTTTGAGTTATGCAAACACCTCATTATGCGCCTATAACGCCACTATCAAATACGAGAGAGATTGCCCCTTTTGAGTTGGAGACAGATCCTCTTTTAGATCAAGATATGGATGCTTTAGAAGATATTATTGGTATTTCTATGCAAAATTTTAGATATGCTGCTTCCCATATAGTGACCGATGTTGGGGATTTTATAGATACGGTTATTTCTGGTATTTCTAGGGTTTCTAATAATATTGTGAATTCTGTTTCACGTGAAACGTATCAGCCACTGGATATAGAAGATGATTTTTCATTGTTTATAGAAACATCTTTGAATGAACCTATGGATGCTTTGCATGATATTTATAGCCATGTGAATGAAGTCCAATCCTTAATGGGTTTTGGTATTATGGGACAATTTGGGTCTTTATTCTTGAATACATTTGAAAGAGTTTTAGCTTTCGATATGTATAGTCGATTGGGTAGGGCTATTCGCGGACATGGTGACAATTCAATAGGTGTTCGGGAAATGTATGTATTGGTGTCTTCCTCTGATATTGATGAAGATGTTTCTTATCGAGATTCTTCTGTTTCTTCTTTTGATCGTCTTTTTAATTGGTTTTTTTCTCCCAAAAAAGATAAATCTCAAGTGCTCAAAAAAAAGAAAATTCCTGCTATTCCACGCAAAAAAAAGAATGATGCTTTTTCTTTTTATGTGAAAGATAAAAAGAAAAGCAATGATACATCAAAGATATCTGATTTTCCCAATCGTGATCTTGATAGTAACCCATTGCGTTACACCTATATTTCTATGTCAGATTCTGTTCAATTCATCCAAATTAACCGACTATTTAAAGATTTTTATATCAATAGAAATATTTTTGAACATCGGGTAAATGAGTTTTTGCAAGATATCTCTGTTCTGGTGAGTACCTATATTATGTTTGTTAGGGAGGCCAATATACATTCTATTGGGGTTGATGAAAAAGCTTTGAGTGTTTCTTTGGAGCGTCTTTCTTTGACCGCTGATACTTTGAAGTCTATTGGTTCTGATAAAGTTGCTTTGGGTATTTTGGGTAATGGTGTTTCTTCTAATAAAAAACAAATTTCTATTGATGGTGTTGTATCCTGTGTCAAAGAAGCTGTTTTGAATTGTAAATCCATTGCTATGACTATATTGAATCAGCAAGAGGTCTGGGATTTGCTTCCTATGGTGGATAGTGACGGTGTTATCTTGGAAACAGGTAAAAAAGATGTCTTGGATACTCTGGAAAAATTGAATGATATTTTGGATCATATTGATGTTTTATCCGAGAAATCTTTGATTTTGGATGTTCAGCGTGTATCTACTACTTTAAAGCAATTCCAGTACAAGCTAAAATTGTCAGGACTATGAGTTTTAAAGTTGTATACGTATTTTTGATTTCTTTTTTGTTGGTATCTTGTTCATCCAAAGAAGATCCCGATTTAATAGCGAGTAGGCAATTGTCTATTGTTTGCTCTAATCATGTTTTGGCTGATCTGGTTCGTCAGATTGCAGGTGATAGGGCGCTTGTTGTTGGGGATTCCCATTTGCATGAACGATCAGATCTGAAAGATGCAAAGCAAGCAGACTTGTTGGTTGTTTTGGGTGAGGGTTGCGAATCGGATTATAAATCTATTTATAAATCGTATAAATCAAAAATAGTGCCTGTTTTGGACTCTATTGAACGTAAGTTGATCAAAGATGATGCTATTCAAGCGGGTAATAAGGATTGTCATTTTTGGTTTGATGACCGATTGATTGTGCCTGTAATAGATGTGATAGCTGATGAGTTGTCATCACTTGATCCAACACATAAAACTTATTATGAGTCCAATAAGACCTCTTTTTCTGCGGATGTTGTGACCTCTTTTTCTAAATTTCAGACCCTTTTGAATCATGTTCCGAAGTCTCAGAGATTGATTGTTGGTACTCATGATGGATTTGCGTATTTCGGAGATCGCTTTTCTTTTGAAACCTATGGTTTGTGGGTGTCTGATGATAAATATGTGACTGATAGAGATATCTCGCGTTTGGCTGATTTTTTGGTTCGTCGTTGGGTTCGTTATATATTTGTTGAGTCACCACTTGAAGATGGTTTTGTGACAAAGCTTAATGAGTCTATTTTGGAAAAAGGTTGGGAGATAACGATTCAGCCGATATTTATTCATGATTTTCAGTCTGTGAGTACATCGAATATATCTCTTTTGGATGCTGTAGAATTTGATGTGAAGCATTTTAGGAAAATGTTGGGCAGTGATTTGGATGCGATGACCATTGATGATTATCTCTCTACTTTTGATTGATATTGTATCTTTATTGCCTTTGTGGGGATTGCTTATTTACTGTTGTAATGGGTATACTCCCTGCCCTAACTTATGAAAAAACAAAAACAAAAATCACTGATCTACAGTGTCGTGAATCAAAAGGGCGGTGTTGGTAAAACAACAACGGCTATTAACCTTGCTTCTTATTTGAGTGAGTTTGGCCAAAAGGTTTTGTTGATTGATATGGATGCCCAGTCGAATGCGTCTTCGGGTGTGGGTATAAAATCAGATTCTATAGACCAGAGTATTTATGATTTTTTGGTGGCGGATGCGCCTTTTTCAGAGGTTTTGTATCCTACTGCGTTTGAAAATCTTCATGTGATACCAGCTACCCGTGATTTATCTGGTGCTGAAGTTGAGATGGTGGGAATGGTTTCACGTGAAACTATCTTAAGAGATAAACTAGCGCCTATTAAGGTTTACTACGATGTGATTATTATTGATTGTCCACCGTCTTTGGGTTTGTTGACTTTGAATGCGTTGGTGGCTTCGGATAGGACTATTATTCCTGTTCAATGTGAATATTTTGCATTAGAGGGTATTGCTAGTTTGTTGAATACGTTAACGATTGTGAAAGAAACATTGAATCCTGATCTGGAAATTTCTGGTATTGTTTTGACGATGTATGACAAACGGACGGCGCTTAATAGACAGGTGGCTGAAAATGTTCGTCATTATTTTCAAGAGTTGATTTATGAAACGATTGTTCCTCGAAACATTCGTTTGTCTGAGGCACCTAGTCATGGGCTTCCTATTTCGTTGTATAACGGTAGTTCTCGTGGCGCTATAGCTTATTTGAATTTGGCAAGGGAGGTTTGTAAACGTGTCTAAAGAAGTATCGCCGCGCTTGGGTAAGGGGTTGGAAGCACTTATTCCGAGATCTTTATTGGCTTCTGGTAAAACCATATTGCAGGTATCTGTTTCCTCTATAGAAACAAATCCGTATCAGCCACGTCTTCATTTTTCAGAAGAACAATTAAATTCTTTGACGGCGTCTATCAAAACGTTTGGTGTCAATCAGCCTATTTTGGTGCGTCGCTTTGGGGATGGGTATCAGATTATTGCAGGGGAAAGACGGTTTAGAGCGTCTATAGCCGCGGGTCTTGATCAGGTCCCTGTGATTGTCAAAGGCGTATCTGATGAGGATATGTTGAAGTTGGCTTTGGTTGAGAATATAGAGAGATCTGATTTAAACCCTATTGAGATTGCAAAGGGGTATCAACGTTTGGTGGATGAATTTTCTTTTACCCATCAGAGTATTGCCAATCTATTTGTCAGAAGTCGGTCAGGTGTTACGAATACCATTCGCTTGTTGAATTTGCCTGAATTTATTCAAGAATTTATTCATACAGGTATTTTGACAGAGGGGCATGGTCGGGCGTTGCTTTCTGTTGATTCGGATATGCAAGATTTTCTGGTGAAAGAAGCTATTTCAAAGAAATGGTCTGTGCGTGAACTGGAACAGGCTGTTTTGAATTGTAAAGAGAAACCACAGGAAAAGAACAAAGAAAAAATGTCTTTTTCAGATTTAGAAAGTTCATTGAGGTCTATTACTTCCGTAAATGTTAAAATTTCCGGTTCAAGGCAGAAGGGGTCTATTTCTCTGAAATACACCTCTGAGAGCGAATTTGAGGCCTTGGTTTCTCGGTTCTCTTCTTTTTGAGTAGACCTCTACCTAAAAGCGGCAGAGTGGTTTAAACTATTCCCATGCTTTTTATAGATAGAATACCACCTGTGACCGGTCGTAAATTTATTTTGTGGTCCATGGATGCTGTGGCTGTTGTTTTTGCTGGGCATTGCATTTTGGATTTGTAATACCCCTCTAATGCCTATACAGGATCAGATGTGGATCTATGTTGGGGTATTGCCTTTGGTTATTTTTGCCAAGCTGGGTATTTTTTATGGATTTCGTTTGTATCACTTTTTATGGCGTTATGCGTCATTAAAGGAAGTTTTTGTCGTCGTGAAGGCCAGTTTGTTTGGTTCTCTCATTATGGCTGCAATCGCACATACTTTTGAAGTTGCTCAGCTTGGACCTCGGTTGCTGATTATGGATGCTATTTTGACAATGGTGTTTATTGGGGGCCTTAGGGTTATTTTAAAAGGTATTAGAGAATATTTGATTCATTATTACCGCCGCCATAAAATCATTGATAACGAAGATAGAACCCTTATTATAGGTGCGGGTGATGCGGGTGAATTGGTGGTTAGAGAGCTGTTGAAACAGCATGTCTGCGTCGTTGGCTTTGTGGATGATGAGGTTCGTAAAGCGGGTAGCCGTATTCACAATGTACCTGTATTGGGGACGTCACATCAGATTCCAGAGTTGGTTTCAACGTATGGCATCGACACGGCTATTATTGCGGTTCCTTCTGCCAGTGGCAAAACGGTGCGTCGCTTGATGGCTTTGTGTCAGACTGCGGGTATATCTTTTAAAACAACGCCCAATTTATTGGATCTTGTTTTTAGAAATGAACCTATTGCCAGTGTCAGAAATGTCAGTATTGAAGACCTTCTGGGTAGAGATATTGTGTCTTCAGATATCGCAAAAATGGCGGCCTACGTGAGAGATGAGGTTGTGCTGGTTACAGGTGCAGGGGGATCTATCGGTGCGGAACTTTGTCGCCAAATAGCCTTGTTTCATCCGCGTAAATTGATACTGTTGGATCAGGCTGAAACAGCGTTGTTTCAAATAGATTCGGATATCCAAGCGGCGTACCCTGCCCTTGATAGAAAAGCGATTGTCGCAGATGTATGTCAAAAAGAGAGATTGACGCATATTTTTGATGCCCATCGGCCAGCTGTTATTTTTCATGCGGCGGCTTATAAACATGTTCCTTTAATGGAAGATCATCCTCATGAGGCTTTTGATAACAATATTATAGGAACTAAAAACGTCATGGCATTGGCTTCTGAATTTCAAAGCCGAGAATTTGTTCTTATTTCCACAGATAAAGCTGTTCGCCCGACCAATTGTATGGGGGCTACGAAGCGTATTTGTGAACTATTGATGCAGTATTATGCGCGCCGATTGGACAACAAAACAACCTTTACGGCTGTTCGTTTTGGGAATGTATTGGGATCTCAAGGAAGTGTTATTCCTATTTTCAAAAAACAAATTGAGATGGGTGGGCCTATTACGATCACACACCCGGAAATGACCCGTTATTTCATGACAATTCCTGAGGCGGTGAGCTTGGTGATACAAGCGGGTTCTTTGAGTCGTGGTGGTGATATTTTTATTTTAGATATGGGAGAACCTGTCAAAATCGTTAATTTGGCCAAAGACTTGGTGGAGCTTTCTGGTCTTGTTTTGGACAAGGATATTCATCTTGTTTTTACGGGATTGAGACCTGGGGAAAAACTGTATGAAGAGCTGTCTTTCGAGCCTGATTTATTGCACAAAACAGCGCATTCTCAGATTTTTGTGACGCGAGATGTGCCTCCTGATTTGGATGTCACTGTGACAGCTGTTTTGGAAATGGCGACATGTCAATTTTCGGTCAAAGATCTGAGAGATAAACTTGTGGCTATTGCGAATCAAAGTTCGCCTTCGGTATCATAGACCGACTATGCCATGGTTACTCGTTGCTATTGTTGTCACCCGCACCGTTTCAGATGTCCTGATGAAAAAAAGTGTGAACACCCTTGATTTTGATGGGAAAGCGTCTCTATGGCCAAATACAAAAAGGCTGCTGAAAAAGCCTATTTTTGGAATAGGGGTTTTTTTGGGGGCCTTGAATGTCATGCTGTGGCCTGTGGCGTTGCGTTACTTTGATTTGAGTTATGCGTATCCTTTTTTGAGTATCAGTTTTGTGCTGATTATCTTGGCTGGAAAGTGGATGTTTCACGAAAAGCTGGATGTGTATAAATGGGTGGGGATTGGGTTTATCGTTGTCGGGTCTATGAGTTTGTTTTTTAAATAATGAGAGCGCTATTAACCTTTGTTTTGATGCCGATTCTCTGTAATAGCTTTGGTGAGTTGCTTCTCAAACATCGCTTGAATGCGCTTCAAGTCGGCGGTGTTCCTGAGTATTTGAATGGGCTACGCCAGGTTTTCTTTGTGTTTTTTGATGGGCCGTTGTCGTCTTATATGGCGTATACCTTATCTGTCATGTTGGGCATATTGTTTGACCCTATTGTGATGTTGTCCGTAGGGACGATTTTTTTTGGGACTGTTTTGTGGCTTATTGCGATGTCCAAATTTGAACTGTCCTATATTTATCCTTTTTTGAGTTTAAATTATGTCATTATTTTGGTGGGCTCGCAGTTGCTTTTGGGGGAATCGGTTAGCCTTTTGCGCTATGGTTCGGTATTATTAATTGTTATTGGTTTGGTCATTATTTCCCGCAGTCCCTATTTTGAAAAGTAAGAAGGATTCATTCATGATAACTACATCTGTCATTTCAAAACGTGCCTCTCAAGCTGAAGACAGCATCACTATGGCGATCACAGCCATGGCTCAAAAATTGCGTAAAGAAGGTCAAGACGTCCTTGGCTTTAGTGCCGGTGAGCCTGATTTTCCGACACCAAAGCATGTCCGCGATGCGGCGTATGCGGCTATTGAAGGGGGTAAAACACTTTATACCCCGGCTTCAGGTATTCCTGAGCTCAAAGCGGCCATTTGTGCGCGCTTTTTGTCCGACAATGGATTGTCCTATGCCAATGAAAATATTGTGGTTTCAAGTGGTGCCAAGCATTCTATTTTTAATGCATTGATGGCGACTATAGATCCTGGGGATGAAGTGATTGTCCCTGTTCCTTATTGGGTGAGCTATCCAGATCAAGTAAGTTTGGTCGGTGGGGTGTCTGTGTATATCAACACCACAGAAGAGACCGAGTTCAAGGTGACACCAGAGCAATTGAAGTCCGTGTTGACCCCCAAATCAAAACTCTTAATTTTGAACTCTCCTTCGAATCCAACAGGGTCTGTGTATAGCAAATCCGAATTGGAAGCCTTGGCTGCCGTTATTTTGGAGCATCCGAACCTCTTGGTTTTGTCCGATGAAATTTATGAGAAATTAATTTACGACGACGCTATCGGACATGTGAGCATCGCAAGTCTGTCTGATGAGATTAAATCTCGGAGCATTGTTGTTAACGGTGTTTCTAAAGCGTATGCGATGACAGGTTGGCGTATCGGGTATGCGGCTGCGCCAAAAGAAATCGCCAGCGTAATGGGAAAAATGCAAAGCCATACAACGTCTAATCCGACGACCCCATCTCAGTGGGCGGCATTGGCAGCATTGACGGGGCCTGATACAGACATAGATGTAATGAGAGAGGCGTTTAATGCCCGTCGTTTGTATATGGTGGAGACGTTGAATGCTATTCCAGGTATTCGTTGTTTGGCGCCTAAGGGTGCTTTTTATGCCTTTCCAAACATCTCTTCTTTCTTTGGTAAAAAATCAAAGTCAGGTGTGATTACGGATTCGGCTTCTTTTTGTAAACTATTGCTTAGTGATGCATTGGTTGCCTGTGTCCCAGGTTCTGGTTTTGGTGCGGATGAGTTTGTACGCTTGTCTTATGCAACCTCAATGGAAAACATTGAAAAAGGACTTAAGCGTATCCAAGATTGGGCGGCAACACTGGTATGATCGTCGTCACGGGTGGGGCAGGGATGATTGGCAGTGCCTTTGTGTGGCACTGCAACCAACAAGGTGTGACCGATATCCTCATCGTGGATCAGCTGAGAGACTCCAATAAATGGAAAAACCTGGTGTCTTTGCGCTACCACGACTACATGGATAAACATGTCTTCTTGGCGCATGTTCAAGCAGGTAGCTTGCCCTATACGGTGTCTGCTGTGATTCATATGGGTGCATGCTCTGCGACCACAGAAACCGATGGCGACTATTTAATGGACAATAATTACGCGTACACAAAAACCCTGGCCGCCTGGTGTGTGGCTGGGAATCGCCGTTTTATTTATGCCAGTAGTGCGGCGACTTATGGCAATGGCGACCAAGGGTTTGTGGATGATGAATCCTTGCTGCATACCCTGCGTCCGATCAACCGTTATGGCTATTCAAAGCATTTGTTTGATCTCCATGCCCGTGACAAGGGGTGGTTGAATCAGATCGTAGGATTGAAGTTTTTTAATGTTTTTGGACCCAACGAATACCACAAAGCGGGTATGCGTAGCGTTATTTGTAAATCGGTTCCCGAAATACAGGCCACGGGGAAATTGAATCTCTTCAAATCGCATAGACCTGATTATGCCGATGGAGAACAATGCCGTGACTTTGTGTATGTCAAAGATTGTGTGGCGGTCATGTACCAACTCATGAATCGCCCTGATATTGCCGGTGTTTTTAATTTGGGAACAGGGGCTGCCCGTCCCTGGAATGCGGTTGCCTCTGCCATGTACGCGGCCTTGAATAAGCCGAATGGGGTGACCTATATGGATATGCCAGAAGCGCTACAAGCTCAGTATCAATATTATACCCAGGCGGATATGACAAAGTTGAAATCAAAACTGTCATTTGAAACGGTTTCAGTTGAAGTTGCTGTGAAAGAGTATGTCCAAGACTACCTTCTCTCCGAACGTTATTTGGGCCAATGACGAATCTGCTGGTATTTGAAGATAGTGACAATCACCCGCTAAATCCGATTACGGCGTGTCGTCCTATCTTTGATGTACTGGTGGGTATAGCGACCCCTTTTGAAAAAATTAAAAGCTATTTTGGCCATCTCAATCTGTCGGTTGCGTGTCGACCTGCCTTGAAGCATCTGTTGCGGTTGCGGCATTCGGATATTCCGATCAATCAAATCAATGTGGGATCGCCCTTGTTGTTGATTAGTGGGCGTGTCTTGATGACGCCGGAATTGGTTGCCCAAATTCAGAACTTTCCGGTGGATCAAGACGCGATGCTGGTTTACGACGATGCGTTTGTTGCTGCCCAAATTTTTAGTTTGGATCTCTTACATCAACTCAAAGAAAAATTCGAAGTAGAGATGCCGTCGCATGCCTTCTTGCTCGATCTGCTCAGACCACGATGTGTGACCCAAAAAGTTGGGGAAGTGCGTATGTTGCGAACGCCATGGGATTTGTTTGCACAGTTGGCCGACAGTATTACCACGGATTTTGATAAGACCCATCAATTTGGTGTGATCAAAGGCGACATTTTACCGTTTGCGGCACTCTATGAAGAAAATAGGATCTATGTTGGCAAATATGCACGTATAGAAGACTTTGTTGTTTTGGATGCCCGAAAGGGGCCTATCTATATCGATGAGCATACGGTTGTGGAGTCTGGTTCTCGCTTGGAAGGGCCTCTCTATATTGGGAAGCATTGCCATATTGCAGGGGCCCGTATCAAGACATCCGCGATAGGGGATTGGTGTAAATTGGGCGGTGAGATTTCCATGAGTATTTTTCAGGGTTATGTGAATAAATCGCATGATGGCTTTTTCGGGCATTCCTATTTGGGGGAATGGGTGAACGTGGGGGCTAATAGTATTACCTCTAATCTCAAAAACAATTACAGTCCGGTGTCTTTGACATTCGGGAAGGATACCTTACAAACGGGGGAAACTTTCTTGGGCAGTCTCATTGGGGACCATGTCAAATTGGGTATTGGGACACACCTTACCACGGGCAGTACCATTGGGGTTGGGGCGACCTTACTGGGAACGACCGTTCATTCGGCCTCCGTAGCCCCCTTTACATGGGGAAGTTCAGGCACTTACACTACCCATATATTTGAAAAATTCACAGAAACAGCGCAACGTATGATGACACGACGGAATCAGTCTTGGACTCCGTTTCATGAAGATTATTTTCGGCTGCTGTTTTCCCAAAGAGAAGGGTCTTTGTCATGACACTGTCTGAATTGCAGTCTTTATCGTTGCCACCGTTGGCCACCTTGCTCACCCCAGAGAGGGTCGCCGCGTATGCGATTCATCACGACAAGTTGTCGTATGTATTTGCCGGGACAGGGCTGACAGATAGCCATATAGCTGCCTTGCAACGGGTT
>JAGYJO010000040.1 GCA_018402095.1 bacterium | reverse complement strand
GTTTACGAGATTGTCAAAAACCTCAAAAAAACACTCAAAAATTTGGCAGCTTACGAACGCACCCATTTGGGGCTATAGAAAAAGCCCCCTTTACACGGGATTCAAAGGGCAAAGCCCTTTGATAACATCTCTCCTTGCTCGCCAAAGGCGAGCAAGGAGAGAGTTTCGAAAGGGCTCCGCTCTTTCGATCCCGTAGGGACAAGATAGTTGGTCCCTATTTAGAACAAAAGACTATTCCCACTCAATAGTAGCCGGTGGTTTCGAAGAAATATCGTAAACAACACGATTTACTTCAGGCACTTCGTTAATAATACGAGATGATATTTTTTCCAAAAGATCATAAGGCAAATGTGCCCATTGTGCTGTCATTGCGTCTTCAGAGGTCACAGCACGCACCGCTACCGTGTTTTCATAGGTACGTTGATCCCCTTGAACACCCACTGTTTTGATGGGCAACAAAACAGCAAAAGACTGCCATAACTTACGGTAAAACCCAGCAGCTTTTACTTCTTCCATGACAATCATATCCGCATCCTGCAAGACACGCACACGCTCAGGTGTAATTTCACCAATCACCCGAATAGCCAGACCTGGACCAGGAAAAGGATGACGATAAACAATTTCTTCAGGCAAGCCCAAAGCAACACCCACACGTCTAACTTCATCTTTGAAAAGTTTATTCAAAGGTTCAATAATTTTGAAATCCATTTTTTCAGGAAGACCACCAACATTATGGTGTGTCTTGATTTTGGCCGCAGTATTCGAAACAGCTATAGCCGCCGATTCAATGATATCGGGATACAAGGTGCCTTGCGCCAAAAAAGGATAATCAGATTTCAGCTCTTTCGCTTTTTCTTCAAAAACACGAATAAACTCTTCGCCAATACGTTTCCGTTTTTCCTCTGGATCGGTCACACCCGCGACCTTTTTAAAGAATCGCTCAGAAGCATCTACATAAATCAACTCCACACGAAACTCTCCAGAAAAGAGTTTACGAATACGAGCAGCCTCACCTTTACGCATAAAGCCTTGATCAATAAACATGCATGTCAAATTGTCGCCAATAGCTTTTTTGAGGAGTGCAGCAACCGTTGTTGAATCAACACCACCAGATAGTGCACACAAAACTTTATTGTCACCGACCTGTTCACGCACCAAAGCCACCGCTTCTTCGATAAACGAATTGGGTGTCCAATTGGCTTCACACCCACAAATTTTATACATAAAATTCTGCAAAATATCCAAGCCCAGTGGCGTGTGCGATACTTCTGGATGAAACTGTACCCCATACATTTTTTGAGAATCATTACCCATACTAGCAATAGCCGTATTGTCTGTATGACCCAAAGTCTTAAACCCAGGAGGAAGCGTCTCTACGCAATCCATATGACTCATCCAAATTGGCATTTCAGCAGGAAGTCCATCGTAAATGCTTTCCTGGCTGTCTACAATAAGATGGGCTTTACCATATTCATGTTTAACACCTTTGGAAACATGCCCACCCATTTCCTTAATATAGGTTGCATACCGTAGCAAATTCCTAAAACAGGAATTTTGCCACTAAAAAACAAAGGATCACACCCTGGCGCACCTTCTTGAAAAACAGAAGAAGGCCCACCAGAAAGGATAATCCCTTTGGCGCCCTTTTTTTCTACAACATCAAAAGGTGTTGTATGTGGCAACACTTCTGAATAAATATGACTTTCACGCACACGTCTTGCAATTAACTCGGCAACCTGAGATCCAAAATCAAGAATAATAATCATAGGGTTACTTATACATGCCCAAGCTCTGCGCTTTTTGGTAAATCTTACCTTCAGTCAACAAAGAAGGCGCAACAATAACATCCATTTGGTGCATTTCTTTCAAATCACAAGCACCCAAAGTAGCTAAACAGGTTTGAATAGCACCTACCATATTTTGAGAACCATCATCCGTATTCGAAGGCCCCATAAGGATTTCCTTCAATGTACCAATGGTTCCAACTTGAATACGTGCACCACGAGGCAATACCGCATTTGGCGTTGCCATTCCCCAGTGAAAACCACGACCCGGTGCTTCTGCTGATTTTGCAAAAGGAGACCCGATCATCACCGCATCTGCACCACAAGCAATTGCTTTACAAATATCCCCAGAATTGACAATACCACCATCAGAAACAATCTGAACGTATTCGCCTGTTTCTTCGAAGTGTTGTGCACGTGCCGCGGCCGCGGCAACAATGGCACTGGCCATTGGAACACCAATACCCAATACCCCACGTGTGGTACAGGCCGCACCCGGGCCAATACCAATAAAGACGGCTTTAACACCCGTTCTCATCAGAGAGAGTGTTACTTCTGTTGTCGTTGCATTACCCACCATTACAGGAATAGGCAATTCTTGACATAATTGTTTCAAATCCAATGCACGGGAAGGATCTTTTGTTAAAAAGTGAGTTCCAACTACCGTAGATTGAACAACAAAAGCATCAGCACCAGCCTCAGCAGCAAGTTTACCCAATCTCATCGCATTTTGAGGTGTGGCAGAAACAACCGCGGCTACACCAGCTGCCTTAATTTCTTTAATACGTTCAATAACCAAGGCATCCTGTACAGGACGTTGGTATACTTTTTGCATGAATGTGACATATTCAGAACGATCCGTCTCTGCAATTTCTTTCAAAATTGTATCAGGATCTTCATAACGGGTTTGAACCCCTTCTAAATTTAAGACGCCTACGCCGCCTAATTTCCCTATTTCAATAGCTGTCTTTGGACTGACAACCGAATCCATAGCTGATGCAAAAATAGGAAACGCCATCTGGATGCCTGCAATGGTCGTCGAAATATCGACCATATCGTAGTCAACGGTCCGCGTAGACGGAACCAATGCAATTTCATCCAGTCCATAAGCGCGTGTAAACTGTTTGACGAACCCGGTACCCATAGCTGTGACTCCTTGGACTTAAAAAAAAATTTTATGAATCCTAACAAGAATCGGGTTGGGGGTAAAGGAAGTATTCCCAACACTACTTCAAAAAACACCGTTCATCACAGCCTCACTGCGACAAACAGATGTGCCAATAGCCAAGCATTTCCTACGATAGAAGGACTTAATGGGATACAAGGACAAGGGTTTTGTAGCCCGTAAACACAACCGGAGAACCGGACATTGCGCGTTGGGAAAGCTATGCTTTTGGCGGAACTATCGACAAGGAAAGATCTGTCAATTGACTCTCAGACACATGATCCGGTGCCTGGGTTAAGGGACAATAAGCCATTCTGTTCTTTGGAAACGCAATAACATCACGAATAGACGGCGTATCTAAAATCATAGACACCAAACGATCCAAACCAAGGGCCAATCCACCATGTGGGGGTGCCCCATAGCGAAGGGCCTTCAAAAAAAAACCGAACTTTTCATCTATATCTTTATCCGATAAACCCAGGAGTTTAAAGAGTCGTTCTTGCTGATCCACACGGTGGTTTCTAATACTCCCACCACCGATCTCCACACCATTCAAAACAATGTCATAGGCCTTTGCCTTCACAGAAGACATCCAAGCATCATCAGGAGAGTCTGGAATTGGAGATGACGGTTGTGTGAAAGGGTGATGCATAGCAGCCCATCCCGTATCCGACTTTTCAAACATAGGAAAGTCAGTCACCCAACATGGTGCAAACAATACAGTTGGAACCAACGCCAAATACGTCACGAGATAAAGGCGGAATTTCCCTAAAATCTCACTCACTAACCCAGGATTGCGATCCGCAACAAATACCAACACATCCCCATCTTTGGCATCCAAAAGAGAAACTATTTCATCGAGCTCTTCTTTGGAAAAAAATTGAACAATGTTAGAGAGAAGCTCCCCATTCTCCAATTTCATCCAAGTAAGCCCTTTACCTCCCAATTTGGGAATGACATTTTTGGCAAATTCATTTTGAAGAATATTTTTCCCCAAACGTGCAGACTGCCCACGAATAGCGAAACCACGAATAGCCCCACCAGACTGAATAATACCTTTAAAAATATTGTACTGCGTATTCTTAAACACATGCGTTACATCTGTAATACACATATCATAACGCAAATCAGGGTGATCATTACCGTACTGCAACATAGCATCATCATACGAAATTCTAGGAAATGGCGCCGTTACAGTAACCCCTACAGACGCCAAGGTCGTCACCAATAGACGCTCTACCAAATCAATAATTTCATTTTCAGTCATAAAAGAAGTTTCCAAATCCACTTGCGTGAATTCAGGCTGACGCGTTGGTCGTAAATCTTCGTCTCTAAAACATCGGGCAATTTGGAAATAACGATCCAACCCAGCCACCATCAACAATTGTTTAAACAATTGCGGCGATTGAGGTAAGGCGTAAAAGCCCCCATGATGAACCCGACTAGGTACCAAATAATCACGGGCACCCTCCGGCGTACTTTTGGTCAAAACAGGTGTTTCAACTTCAATAAACCGTTCATCTGAAAGAAAATCACGAATGGCCTTTGTCACTTTATGACGTTTAATCAGGCTTGCTTGCATTTTAGGACGTCTTAAATCCAAATAGCGGTAACGCAAACGCAAGTCTTCATCTACATCATCCAGCACATCCCCATCTCTTTCAGAAATAGCAAAAGGTGGCGTTTCTGAATCATTCACAATTTCCAACGAAGCGGCGAAAAGCTCAATTTTACCAGTATGTAATTTATGATTAACGGTATCTTCAGTACGGTTACGCAAACGCCCCGTCACAATCAGAACAGATTCTGAGCGCAGTTTGAAACCAGACAAATCCCCCAAAGATTCAGGGTCCAAAACAACTTGAACCACGCCAGAAATATCGCGTAAGTGGAGAAAAACGATATGGCCATGATCTCTCATGGTGTCTAACCAGCCACAGATTTTAACATCCGTACCCAAGGCAACCGTTGCAGTTTCACGACAATATGTTCTAGATAAATTCATAGCGATTGAAAACGATACTAAATATCTCTTTGAAGAGCAAGAAATAACAGTTGCCCCTCAAATAGAAGACGCTTGGGACTTCATCACAACAACGACTGTCGTCATGACTTGCTCAGCAGGCGTGAGTAAGGCTGCCCCAACAGAAATCGTAACAACAGCATTTTCTGCCGTGCACATCAAGAATACGCTTCAGATACGGTTTACCCACAAAAGCACCTCTAGAAAGCAGATCTAGGAGAAAAGGTTCTACAACAGCAGAAATATCATGCTCCAACACCCTCATGGTAAGGACAACGCCACCAGACAATGGACTGACACCAGCCAAAATACTTTTTTAATATATAAAACAACGTTCGCCGCATCTGAATATATGCAATACGGATTGGATGTTTCAACCCTACACCAGTCACACTCCCCCAAAAAGAACAGTTCCCTAGGCTTTTGAAATGACGAATACAATTAACACCCATCCCATTAAGCCGCAGTGTCTCAGGGATTACCTAACCGCACGGTTGGAAAAATTGCACTATCCTCCAATTTTGTACTGCCCACTAGGGCTACTCCAAATACCCGCCGTTTTATCCAAACGATTCATAATACCTGCCACAGCACAACTAGCACCAATTTCCATCTTATTGATTTTCAAATAAGGAGTATTAAAAGCCACTCTTTCGTCAATGCTAAGATTACTTTGAAACCAATTCACGGCATCCATAGGCACATTGGGAATATCGAGCAACAAAATCGACTCACGCAAATCACAATAAGCCTGAAGGGCTAAAGAAAATCAGCGATCTCGTCTGAAAAGTAGGACTAAAAGCAACACAAAGTCAAAAACAGAAAGACCATCTAGCCCTTGCCTGAGAGAGTCAAGGATACAACACCAGTGTCCGCATCTTTACTGTATATGAAGGAAAGGAAGCAAGCAACATTTAAAACCAATAGATTTTGGCCCCCATTATCAAAAAGAGGGCTATTGCTGTTGCATCTAAATCCGATAATTCCGAAAAAAACTGGTGTCTATCTTCACGTTTAGACAACCAAAACGAAGACTCTTTCGACGCACCAAAATCCCCCAAAAAAAGAGAAACGCCCGTCAAAATTGGCGGAATTACAGAAAGTGGGTTATCAACATGCATACTGGAGTTAAATCAAACTCCCATAAAATTGTCTAGCCACCAGCAGTAGTCAGCGCCATCGCAAACAACAGAGGGACCAGCGTGATGACGCTTCGCCCCCCTCCTGCTCGCCTTAAAGCTTAGAAATACCTACAACCCCACACGCAATACAGGGACCAGGAATTACCCGATGGATTTGTTTTCATCATCAGGACCTTGCATGCAAAACCAATCCACGACCATAAGCCAAAGACAAGCCCCTAGAGCTGGTACAACAATATCAATATGCGCCACACCCAACTTATCAGCTTTGAGATTACCAAAATCACCGAAATGCCGAATACGACTCTTGGGTCCTGCATGAAAATGACCCTCGGGATTGTAATGTCCCCCAGCAGATGTACCATCCGGTGCTGAGCAATCACCAAATTCATGCAAATGAAATCCATGCAAACTCCCCGGAACCAAACCGGAAACCTCACCTGTAATATGTAGAGAACCACCCTCTTCAACCATTTTCACAATTCCCATAACGGTGTTATCCCCTAAGGGATGCAATATAGATAGTGCACGCGCTATCGGTGCCGCAGAAATAACCGTTCCAACAAACATACTTAAACAACAAATAATCGCTGCTAACTAGTAAAATTCTCCTCAATTAATCTTCATCTTAAAATTAACAACTTCCAATTGGTTTTCGTAGGCACACTGGACTCAAAACTGTTTCAACCAAAGATTGTACAATCAACATAGACTGATCATAAGTAATCGTAGTCGACCCAGCAGACAAGTCCACATCAACAGTACGAACACCTGGCAGCCCCAATAACCCATCACGAACCGTTTTTTGACAGCTCTCGCATGTCATACCGGCAACAGGTAACGTAACGGTCATCAATTGTGAGTGAACAACAAAGACTCAGAACGAGACAAACCACGCACCACAAAAAGGCAGCAGCTATGACCAAAACACCCAAAAGAATCCACCCACAATTTATTTTCCTCGCGCCTCCTACGACGCAGTCTACTGCGAGGTAGAAAATGCGCCAAGGTATAATCAAGATAAACCCTTAACCATTTTGAAACCCCATCAGCCGTTGTGATAGGCTTATCTCTCTCAAGCAGTAATCAACTACCCAAACCTTCAGTGGATCATCAACCAAACTATCCAAAGGCTCTCCCGTAAACTCTATTTTGGCTGTACGCATTTGCTGCGATTCTTCGAAAGCAGCCAACAACACCTTGGAACGCTCCAAATGACCATACGATGATATTTTGGTCCACATCGCATATTATTATCGAATGTCAGCTGTTGCTTTTCTTCAGGCGTCACCAAATCGGTCTGAGACAGGTCCATTGTCCCTTTTTAGAAAACTCAATAAAATTGGATTCTAAATTCTCAAAAGAAGCTGTTCGTGTATCCAGTTTTTTCCACAGCCCTATCAGATCATTCAAGGCATGTTGATTGCCATAAGCATCCACCATAGTCATCATCCCAGCCGTAACAATTTGTAAATTAAAGTCTGCCTGAGCTACGTCTAGTGGATTCGACGAAAAAGTCACGACTTCCGCTAATCCAGAAGCATAAACAGACAATTGTTTACCCAAAACACTTAGTTCTTTTGGAGACAAGACGGTATCAGAAAAAAGTGCTAACAGTGACTTCCTTATACCTTCTGGAAGCGTACTATTCGGATCTTCTAAAAATGTTTTCAACAGTTCTGGCGTCACCAATTCTGGAGATACATGTTGTTCAGCAGATTCCAGTGCGGCCGAAAAACCGCTATCTGATACCGGCTTTACCGAAACTTGCTTTAGCGCGTTTGCATTCACCTGAGATAAAAAAGAGACATCCATAAAAAACACCACCTTTGTATAAATTAGTTATACAAAGACAATCGGCCATCCCTCCACCCAATAATGTATTCATGATTCGTAATATACCCACCCCAAACCATCTCGTTTTGTCGAAACACAAATACAGCTAATGAGAAAGTGTAGGCAATTCCAAGCTCTCTCCATAGTCTTTCAGCCACTGTTTTGCAGCCAAATAATTGGGACAGTGCACAGCTACCAAGGCCCAAAAAGAAGGTCTATGATGCGGAAAATACAAATGACACAATTCGTGAATAACCACATAATCCAAAATCCATAGAGGTGCCATAATCAAATTCCAACGCAAATTAATTGCACCCAAACTAGAACAACTCCCCCATTTAGAACGTAATATCTTCACACGAATTTGAGTAGGGTACTTACCAATTTGATCCGCATAAAGCCCTACTCTATCTACAAACACATCTGATGCACGGGCACGTAACCATTTCAGAATCGCACCATGACGATCTTCGCCTAGCATTGCCGTAGAACCCTCCAAAACCAGTTTATCGCCCATTAATGCTATTTTAGGATATTTCATATCTCTATAGGAAATTTGGAGTTGCAACGGTTCACCAAGATAGGAAATCACTGTTCCTGAAAAATAGTCTGACGGCGGTTGCGCATGTTGATTCAAGCGATTGATTTGGCGCAAAATCCAGGATTCTTTTTTTTGCAAAAAAGTAAGCGCCAATGCGTCTGTATATCCCATAGGGACTTTCATCCGGCCATGTACACCAGACAGAATACGCAAAGAGAGACTACGCCGTCTTTCTCGAATTACTTCAACACGAAGGGGAGGCTGAATCTCCAATACCACGAAGGAGATTTTGGACTGTTTCAACATAATTAGGTGTATTAAAAAAGGCAGACCCCACCACAAACGTATCGGCACCTGCAGCCGAAATTGAACCTATATTTTTCGGAGTAACCCCACCGTCAATTTCAAGACGAATAGAACGACCGGAAGCATCAATCCGACGTCGAATATCCGACAACTTTTGCAACGCACTTGGAATAAAGGATTGTCCAGAAAACCCAGGGTTTACAGACATGACCAAAATCAAGTCCACTTTATCGATCAAATAGTCCAACATTTCTATAGGCATACCAGGATTAAACGCCAAACCCGCTTCACAACCCAGAGAACGAATCAATTGCAAAGTACGGTCTGGGTGCTTCGACGCTTCGGGGTGAAAAGAAATCAGAGAGGCGCCAGCCTCTGCAAAGGCAGGAATCAAGGCATCTACAGGCTCAATCATCAGGTGCACATCCAATGGCGCCGTAACACCATACTGACGAAGCGCGTTACAAACCAAGGGTCCAAAGGTCAAATTGGGCACATAATGGTTGTCCATGACATCCACATGCACCATACCCGCGCCAGCCTGCAATGCCGCTGACACGTCTTCGCCCAAACGGGCAAAGTCAGCCGATAATATCGAAGGCGCAATAACTGGTAATTGTTTCATTTATTGAAAAAGTGTCAATCTTAAAGAAGATTCCGTTGCTTCCACTGTTTTGGCAAACAATTCTGGAGACACGCAAGGCACACTAGAACCAGCCTCATCTACAACAAGAAATCCTTCAGAATCCTTGCGTACCGTCACTGGATTAGCCATACAAGAACCACCTGCACGATCAGACATATCAAAGCCAAAAGCCTTGAGCAAATTCAAAACAGATACAGGAGGAATAGACTTAAACGTCGTATGCATAGAAACCCTTTCTACTGCGGTCACAAGAAGGAAGAAAATCGTTTACTTAAGGACTGGAACCTTGTCGAGCTAAAGGGGGGGAAAACTCTTGCAAGATTCCAGTCTAAATATATTATCGAACAATTCAGAAAAAAATTGCAAGTTTTTTTTCCCGCTCACAGAATTTACCCTACAGACTCATGCAACATCGCCAAAACACGTTGCCCCATCACCCGTTGTATTCGTACACGCACATGACAGCCGGCCTCATCATACAAGGTACTCTGCACACGACCAAACTCATGCAAAAGACTTAAAAGATTTAACTTATGATGTGGTAAAAACAAGGTAAGATCCAACTCTCTTTCGGCAAAAAAAGTATCTATAGCCGAGATCAAGTCTTCCATACGTTGGCCTGTTTTAGCTGAAAAATACGTAGACGGTTGATATTGGGAAGTCAAATGTTCCAATATTTTCATATCGGAAACAGAATCCCATTTATTAAAGGCGTACAACATAGGAATCTCATCGGCCCCCAATTCCTTTAATAACTTATTCACTGTATTTATTTTGAATTCACAATGGAGATCAGACATATCCACAACATGAATCAACAAATCAGCCTGTGTCACCTCTTCCAACGTCGCACGAAAAGAACTCACCAAGTGATGCGGCAACTTCTGAATAAACCCAACGGTATCGGTCAAAACCAATTGCTGATTGGAGGGCAACTCCAACTGTCGAGAAGTAGGATCCAGAGTTGCAAACAACCTATCCTCAGCATAAACACCCGCCTGTGTCAGACGATTGAGCAAAGAGGACTTCCCCGCATTCGTATAGCCAATCAATGCGGCAGTAACACAAATAGCCTCATGCCGTTTTTCCCTACGGGTTTGACGCTGCTGCGCTATTTTTAACAGTTTTTCTTTGATGATTTGGACACGCCCTTTGACCA
>JAGYJO010000004.1 GCA_018402095.1 bacterium | reverse complement strand
CATGCTGTGAACGCTCATACAAAAACCTCCAATAAATAATTGTGCATGCGTATTCCTTCGTCTGTGATTTTGTATTTGTTGGGAGTCAGCTGGGTGAGCCAGCCACGAGAGATCAGTGTTTGAAAGGCCTCAGCATAGACAACTGGCGCATCAATGCCAAGGTCTTGGCTGATGTGCTGGGTGTCGATGACATCGAGGCGTCGAAAATTTGCAATCATATAATCAGAGGCCATGTTCTGGGCTGAAAACTCAGGACTTTTTTTGGCAATAGGGGGACGTGGATTGTCGACATAGCGGGCGAGGTCGGAAACATTCTTGTACGACATCCCACGCCAATAAGACGCGGCACTAGGCCCTATCCCGATATAGGGACTCAGCGTCCAATAGGCGAGGTTATGCGCACAGGTTTTCCCGGACTTGGCAAAGGCAGATATCTCGTAATGCTGGAACCCTTCCTGGGCTAGCCGCTCCCGTATCTGCAGATATTCCTGCCAGGTGGCGTCTTCTGGCGAAACAACTTTTTTCTTGGCAAAAGGCGTTCCTTTTTCGATACTCAAGGCATAGGTCGATAGATGGGTAATAGGCCACGAAAGCGCCATGTCGAGTTCATCAGAAATCCGTTGCTCGGCGGCTTCAGGCAAGCCATACATAATGTCTAAATTGATATTTTTAATGGGCCCATTCGCAATATGAGAGAGGGCTATTTTCAAGGTTTCAGGGCCATGTTGGCGGCCCAAAAACTGCAAAGGCTTTGCGAAAAAGGACTGAATGCCAATACTGAGGCGATTGACCGAGATACTATGCAGCGTGTTGAGCATCTCTGGCGTAACGGTTTCAGGATTGACTTCGACCGTATGCTCCGTACCCTCGGGAATATGAAATGCAGCGGTAATCGCGGCATAGAGCTTTTGCCATTGTACTGCAGTGAGTAGGGTGGGGGTGCCACCTCCCCAAAAAATACTCCGTAGCTGCAATTGCTGTGGCGCATACCATGCGATTTCTGAGATAAGGGCGTCCACAAGCCTATCAATGGTTTCTGCCGGTGGGTTTTCTTGTTTGTAAAACGCGCAATAGGGACAAAGATGTTTACAAAACGGAACGTGAAGATATAACGAGACACTTTTTTGTTGGTGACAAGGGGGAACGTCATCGCCCTTCGCAAAAACGATATCACTCACAGGGTGAGGTGATTTTGGCATTGCCGACAAATGTCTGTCCCCACTGGGTTTTCACTACCACACTTGGGACATAAAGCCCCCCGTGTCAAAACGTGTTGCTCCTCCTTCGAGGTGTTTTTTGATGCAAAACCGCCCATATTTGTACTGACTTTAATCGGCATGACTTTGAACAATAAATAAAGAGGAACTACCACCAACGGAACATACAACGCCCCCAAGGACAGCAATATGGAACTGATCAGCCCAAAGCCACGTCTATTGGAATCAAAAAAGATATAGACCGCAGCAAGTACCCGCAAGGCGCCTAGAGGCCCGCCGATCATGAGTTTGTGAGGGGTTCTTCTACTTTTTTCTCAGGTGCATTTTTTGTCATCCGAATAGTGGTCCCCTTGTTTGGCTCAGAAATGATTTCAGAGCTATCCATCAGACTGCGAATAAAAGTAAGTCCCAAACCCAAACCAAAATTCACACCATTGGAACCATCTTGTTTGTCAGAAACAGGGTTTTTCGCATCAAACCCCTTCCCTGAGTCAGAAATAGCGATATCGAGTTTTTCGTCGGATAGTGTTGCCACGAGATTTATTTTGCCATCCGTTTGATTGGGATAGGCATGCTGTACAACGTTGGTACACGCTTCCGAAACCGCTATTTTGATATCTTCTATTTCTTCAATATTAAAGTGCATACGGGTAGCAACGCCAGAAATCGCAAGGCGAATAACCGCAACATATTCAGACAGTGCTGGGATTTCTACTTTGACAATGTGATGTTCAGGCATTTTTCGCTCCTAGGGCACGTGGTTCATCATCAAAAAGCGTAATGTTTTTGCTGGTAAGCCCGGAAATTTCAAAGATTTTTCTAACCTGGGGTTTCGGACAAACGACCAAAATTTTACCGTCTGACTGCTGCACTTCTCTGGCCGCGTGTGCAATGGTGCCCAACCCTGTACTATCGATATACTGAATATTTTCCAGGTTCAGCACGATGTCTTTTGCACCCGCTTGTATGACTTCCTGAAAACTTGTGTTGAGCTGTGTACACGTATACACATCAATTTCACCCTTGACCCGTATAATGGGCAGCGGTCCTTGTTTGTCTATTTCTACCGAAAAATCGATCACGAGTTATCCTCCAGATATGGCCGTGTTGTGTCACCCACGACATGCATGATGTATCAGTATGGGAAGATCACAGAAAGGGCACCGCTTAAACTATATTTTTGCAGTATACAAAACTTTTTTCTGGTACTCCAGATTTAAAAATTATACGGAGGCAATGACTTAACTCCATTATGGTTAATTCGAGCGTAGATTTTTTTTATCGTTAACTCTAGCCACACATAGACCCACTTCTCAATAATACAAAAAATGAGGCCATTTTTGTTTAGGCACGCTATATGATACTTTTAGCCATCGCTATACCCATTCCAAAATAGAATTCAGGTTTCAAATCGCGGAGGGAGCATATTCCTACATATGTGACCAGAATAATTTGAGAGCTTGGTTAATTTTGGAACAGGTATACAGTTGATAATTCACTCACAAAATTACACCGGTATACGGAGGTTTCTATGCACAACGTTATTATTATTGGATCCGGACCCGCAGGTCATACCGCCGCTATTTATGCTGCGAGAGCCAACCTATCCCCGCTGATGCTGGAAGGCGAAATGGCCGCTGGCGTCGCTTCTGGTGGTCAGCTAACCACAACAACCGACGTTGAAAACTTCCCTGGTTTCCCAAAGGGTATTCAAGGCCCAGAATTGATGATGGCCATGCGTGAACAATCTGTTCATTGTGGCACCACTATTTTGACCAAAACCGTTTCTAAAGTGGATTTAAAGGCAACACCTTTTTCTGTCACAACGGAAGATGGGACCGTATATCAGACCAAAACAGTGATCATCGCCACAGGAGCAACCGCCAAGCGCATGCATGTCCCAGGCGAAGAACGCTTGTGGCAAGCTGGTATTTCCGCCTGTGCGGTATGTGATGGGGGCTTGCCCATTTTCAGAAACAAACCTTTGGTGGTCGTCGGTGGGGGAGACTCTGCAGCAGAAGAAGCCCACTACCTGACCAAGTTTGCCTCTGAGGTGATCTTGTTGGTGCGTCGTGATGCCTTGCGCGCATCGAAGGTCATGCAGGATCGGGTATTGAACAATCCAAAAATCAAAATCATGTGGAACACCGTTCTAGAAGAAGCCCTAGGAGACAAGGTGCTATCCCATGTCAAAATCCGCAATGTCATAACAGACGAAACGTCCCAAATCGAAGCCAGCGGCTTGTTTTATGCCATTGGTCACGTCCCCAACACCTCCTTTTTGGAAGGACAAGTTGAAGTCGACGAAACAGGCTACATCATCACCACACCAGGCCGTACGACGACCTCTGTTCCTGGTGTATTTGCCTGTGGCGACGTACAGGACAAACGTTATCGGCAGGCCATCACATCCGCAGGCTCCGGCTGTATGGCAGCCTTGGATGCTGAGCATTATTTAAACTAACGTATGTACGCCATTTCTTTGATCGTAAAAGGCTTCTTGCCTCTATGCCGAAATCGCACGTCACATGTAATCCTTAGGGATCGAAATGGCGTACCCCTTTCATCCATTCACCCATTTTCGCCAATGGCGAAAATGGGTGTTCTTTTGGTGCTTTGTTTGTCTATAGGAAGTACGCTCGACGCGCATACACTGTCTGTGCAGATCCAAAACAACGATGGCATTGAAGGGCGTCTCTCTGTCGGGATATTTGAAAAGGGCCCAGGATTTTTGAAAACCCCTCGCTATGGCGCGATTACAACCCCCAACGTCGACGGAACGCAGATTCAATTTGAGGATGTCCCAACAGGCGACTATTGCATCAGTGCTTATCACGACAAAAATGCGAATGGGAAACTGGATTTCCTTTTCTTTTTTCCCAGTGAGAGAACCGCTTTTTCAAACAACTACCGCCCAATGGGGCCCCCATCCTTTGACGGATGCGCCATGCGTATTGATAGCGACAAAACATACACACTGCGATTGGAATAACACCGATTTGCATAGACTTCAAAGTCCGGGCACATATGACTGAAAGCCGACGCTCATCCTTGCATATTGAAAACAAACTTTTCAATATGCAAGGATGATACCTCGATTAACCCGTCATATGGTCACAGATGCGCTGTCCCGCCAGGCGGCTGTGGGACTGATTGGTCCCCGTCAGATTGGCAAAACGACGCTGGCTCATGAAATTGCAGATAGTCGGCCCTCTATTTACTTGGATCTTGAATCCAAAACAGACAGAGATAAGCTGACAGATCCCGAATTATTTCTCAAAAATTACGAAAAAACACTCGTTATCTTGGATGAACCCGAAAAATGCAGTTGAGATTTAAAAATGGGCTTTTTGACCGAAGAAAACATCCTAAAAAAAATACCAAGCAGTGGGTTGAAAAAGCAAAAGAGAGTATCACCTCCAAAATTTAGTAAGTAACTCAACTGCAATGCAGTTGAGAATTGGGTATGAGAATAAATCGAAATACGGTCCATAATGTCCTGTATTTTGGTACGACAAGCTTGGGGAAAGCTGATAGTCGTAGCTAAGCAGAAGATGAATCCTGGTCCCAAATGCGCAGGGATAATAAAGGCATTTGAACCGTAGGGTGGAAATTCGTTGCTTGCGGTTCTGCTCTGTGATAAAAAAGTGTGTTTTAAAACCAGCAACACATTATAGACCAGACACCGAACAAGATGGCGGGCTTCCGTAGCCCAAAATTGGGTCATAGAAAATCTTTCCATGCTTGATCTCTTCCTGAGTTTTTAATCGTTTTCGTCATTAGAGGAAGGCAATCTAATCGCATGCCAAACCGTAAGTGGGTCCTCCGTCATATTTGTTACCCAGATCCCATAGCGGTAGTCATGTGTATTCAGATCCATATCAAACAAAACGCAATTGCCTTCCCAGCGCTTTTTCGTTTTTTGATGGACTGCCGGACCACAATATATCGCCTATGTTGCGGCCCAGCTGGGGTGCTGATAATTGAACCCGTAATCGCTAATCCCGCTTCAACTTCTGTCCACGTCGATGTCATGTAGATTTCTCGTTGAATAGTTGTATACAATTTGGCGGGGTAATCACATATCTGAGACCTTTTGATTCTATGGCCTCGATAAACGATTCCATATAAAACCAGAGTCTGCCAATACCCCTTTGACTTTAATTAGCTTGCTTACACGATGATAACAGCATTCGAAAATCATAATGATATTATTGGCTGACGACGTGTTGCCCGCCTGATTCCAAAGATTCAAGACGATCTTGCTTCCATTTAAAAACACACACGGATGATGTGAAGGACGCCCTCTCTTCGTCGGATTATAGCCTCTTTTCAGCACCCTTTGATCTCCGTATCTCGTGATAACGGCCGAGTCAAAACTGAGCCAATCACTTTCTATTCGTGACCAACTTACAACCTTTAGGTGGCTCCATATCCCATCAGAGATATGATTTACCTGTCCTGCAGGATTTTCCATTTTATTGAAATATCGGGTCAATGTTGTTTGGTTAAGTAATGGCACCGTTTTAGCCCAAATACTGTTTTGATGATTTTGGATTCCCGAGATACAACATGCGAAAATCGGCTTGCACCCGTGGATTATCAGGGTAACAAAATCCAAGCAGCTTTCCTCTGCTTTCATTGCGTTCGAGATACCTCTACGATGGGCATGGGATCGCCTTCAACGCCTCTTGAATCTTCTGGTCTTCTCAAAACATGGCTAGCAAACTGAACCCGCCATATGACGCGATTTTTATCGCTAAAAACCCCACTTTACCCCATTTATACGGTGGATCTTTCCGTCTTTTTTGTCATCATCTTTGTACTTTTGTATTTTGACCGCTTAGATTTTATCAAGTTTATGCTCAATTGAGGCCACTTTTTATCTCTTTATTTTAACTGCATTTTTCGGGATGAAATTCACCGTGTACCTGAATTTTTTCAGACATTAAGAGGGTTGATTGATCAAGGCCGTCGAAAAGGAACGAAATCGGGACGTTTTTTGATACTAGGGTCTGCCTCGATTGACTTGTTACGCCAATCCGGTGAAAGTTTGGCAGGGTCGTACTTGAGTATATTGATATGGGTCCACTAACTGTTTTAGAAATTACCAAGGATGATCAATCTATTCAGTCACTATGGTTACGAGGCGGTTTCTGACAGCTATCTGGCCCAAAAGGATAGCGATAGTTTTCGTCATCGACGCAGCTTTATCCAAACATATTTAGAGCGAGATGTACCCCAGTTTGACCTCGTATCCCCAGTGAAACCTTGGGAGCGGTTGTGGATTATGCTGCACACACCAAAGGGAACACTTCTGAACGCCTCAAATTAGGGGCACCTTCCATCAGTGCCTCAATGGTCACGACCTATATCAGCTTGCATAGTGGATTTATTATTGATGCGTCGTGATTGTTGCCCTACCATGCCAACGTGGGAAAACGATTGTCAAATCGCCCGCACCTATGTGCGTGACAGTGGGCTTTTGCATGCCTTGTTGGGTATTACGGATTTAAATGAACTGTCTGGACATCCCGTTGTAGGCAAAAGCTGGGAAGGCTTTGTCATTGAATCCTTGTTGTCGGTTGCACCGGAGCGAACACAGTCTTTTTTTTACGCAACTGCGGCAGAAGTGGATTTGCATTGATTTTGGCGGTACGGGAATGGATTATGGGGCTAGCAGAGATCAAAACGTGGATTAACCCGAAAAATGCAGCTGGAGATTTTTAAAATGGCTTTTCAGGGTCTTTGGACCGAAGAAACATCCTAAAAAAAAGCTACTGCTATGGGGTTGAAAAAGCAAAAAGAGAGTGTCACCTAAAATTTAGTGTAACTCCAACTTCCGCAATGCTGAGAATTGGCAGAGAATAAATCGAAATACGGTCCATAATGTCCTGTATTTCGCGTAATGACAAGCTTGTGGAAGCCGATAGTCGTAGCCAAGCAGAAGATGAATCCCAGTCCTAAATGCGCAGGGATAATAAAGTATTTGAACTGTAGGGTGGAAATTCGCTTGCGTTCTGTTTCAGATAAAGTGCATTTTTAAAACCAGCAATACATTATAGACCAGACACCGAACAACATGGCGGCTTCCGTAGCCCAAAAAAATTGGGTCATAGAAAATCCTTCCAAATATGACTTGAGTTTTGATTTAAGCAATATTAGATGTAATCAATTTCATTAAAGAACTGGTGGTCTCTGTCAGATTTATAGCTAATTTATAGTGTGAAAATAAAAATCATCCATTTTCAAAACAATACTTTCTTTAAGCTGGTTTTGATGACACTGCTGGATCACATATACTCGGCGCTGTGCACGCTTAATAGTGCTGATAATTAACGTAAGGTACCGCTATCCCGCTTCAACTCTCATCCAGCCGATGCCAGTGGATCACAGTGAATAGTTGTATACAATTTGGCGGTAATCGCTACATATCTGAGACCTTTTGATTCTATGGCCTCGATAAACGATTCCATATAAAACCTGCAGAGTCTGCCAACAGCCCCTTACCCCAATTAGCTTGCTTACAATGATGATAACAGCATTCGAAAAATCAATAATGATATTGGCTGACGACGTTGCCTGCCCGATTCCAAAGATTCAAGACGATCTTGCTTCCATTTAAAATGCCACACGCGGTGATGATAAAGGCGGACGCCCTCTCTTCGTCGGATTATGTTTCTTCAGCACCCTCTTGATTCCGTATCTCGTGATAACGGTCGAGCTAAATCCGGGAGCTTCAATCACCTCTCTATCTTCGTGACCAATCCACAACCTTTAGGTGGCTCCATATCCCATCAGAGATATGGATTTACCTGACCTTGCATTTTGTATTTTATTGAAATATCAGTCAATGTTGTTGGCTGGCTAATGGCAATCGTTTTAGCCCAAATACTGTTTTGATGATTTCTGGATTCCTGAGATACAATATATGAAAATCGGCTTGCACCCGTGATTATCAGGGCAACAAATCCAAGCAGCTTTTCCTCTGCTTTCATTGCGTTCGAGATACCTCTACGATGGGCATCATCGCCTTCAACGCCTCTTTCTTTGAATTTTGTCTTCAAAAACATGGCTAGCAAACCGAGGCCCATGCCATATGACGGATTTCTTTTTATCGCTGTGAACCCCACTTTTAATTCCCATTTATACGGTGGATCTTTTCCGTCTTTTTTGTCATCATCTTTGTGGCCTCCTTTTTTTGTATTTTGACCGCTTGATTTTATCAAGTTTATGCTCAATTGGAGGCCACTTCTTTTTATCTCTTTATTTTAACTGCATTTTTCGGGATTAACGGCCAAACCCGAACGTGTTTTTATCATTCGTTGGAAGATTTACAAACCACAGAAAGCCTTGTTGTGCACGCAGGATCTGAGCGATATCCGCTGGGAACTGGGATAGAGGCCATTGGCTTACGGGAATTGGCGGAAATGGTGGCTGCAGTGTAGTTCTAAACGTCCAGGCCCATAGGACCGTAATCGGATGCCTAGATAGGGGGGCCGCTTCGCAGGGAACAGAACCACCCCCCGTCACCTGCAGTGACACCCCCCTTGGAAAGGGAGGCTTTTCCGAAAGGCCCCCTTTCCAAGGGTGAGGCGGCTCTGCGAGGTAACCGGAGTCCCGCCGACTGCAAGGAGGGAAAAGAGAGCGCCGAGGAGGGGTCTTACTGACTGCAAGGGCTGTCGCCCTTTGATCCCCTCCCGCCAAGTGGAAGTCGCTTCTCATTTTGGGATGGGTATACTTGCTGCGAGTGAGCCTGATTGTTACAATGCCAAACTATGAAAAAATCTATCTATAAACGTATTTTGTTAAAAATGAGTGGGGAAGCTTTTAAAGGTGAGCGGGAGTACGGTATCGATCCCAAATTTTTGCTCTATGTTGCAAATGAAATCAAAGAAGCAACGTCTTTATCAGTTCAAATTGGTATTGTTATCGGTGGAGGCAATATCTTTCGTGGCATCGCCGGTGCCGCAAACGGTATGGAGCGTGTAACCGCCGATTACACAGGTATGTTGGCAACGGTCATGAATGCATTGGCCCTACAGGATGCCTTGTCCAAAGTTGGGGTTGATTCCCGTGTTCAAACCGCCATTGAAATGCGCGAAGTTGCGGAACCCTTTGTTCTGCGTCGCGCCATCCGTCATATGGAAAAAAACAGGGTGGTTATTTTTGCCGGAGGTACAGGAAACCCTTACTTCACAACGGATACAACCGCCGCGTTACGTGCCGCAGAAATACGTGCAGATGCTATTTTCAAAGCAACCAAGGTAGATGGTGTCTATGAAGAAGATCCAACCACGCATCCCAACGCACTCAAATACGATACCCTAGACCATATGGACGTCCTAAACCGTCAATTACGCGTTATGGACAGCACCGCCTTATCGCTGAGCATGGACAACCATATTCCCATTATGGTTTTCAGTCTGACAGAAAAAGGCAATATTTCTAAAATTTTAGTAGGCGAAAAAATTGGAACATGTATTGGAGGAAAGTCATGACAGAACTAAAAGACAGAATGGAGAAATCTGTCGACTCTCTCAAAAGCCATTTGGCTAGTTTTCGTACGGGACGTGCAAACCCTGATTTGCTCTCAAGAATCATGGTCAGCTGCTATGGGTCTCAAGTACCCCTCAACCAAGTTGCCAACGTAACCGTTCCGGATAACCGTGTTTTGCAAATCAACGTTTTCGACAAAAATATGGTCAAAGACGTCGACAAAGCCTTACAAATCTCCGATTTAGGGATGAACCCTTCTGTAGATGGAACAACGATCCGATTACGTCTCCCAGAACTCACAGAAGACAGACGTAAAGACCTTGTCAAACAAGTCAAAAAAGTATTGGAAGAGTCTAAAATATCTCTCAGAAATATTCGTAGAGACGCCGTAGATGATCTCAAAAAACAAGAAAAAGCAAAAGAATTGCAAGAAGATGAAAGCAAACGTCTTCAAGATGAGATCCAAAAACTGACAGACAAATATGTCTCAACGCTAGAAAGCTTGGCCAAAGACAAAGAAACGGAGATCATGACCCTCTAATGACAGAGGATCTCTCCCAATTGAATCTTGCAGCAGACACGATGCCCACCCATATTGCTATTATCATGGATGGTAATGGGCGGTGGGCAAAACGTCGTTTTTTACCCCGAAATGCAGGGCACCGCCAAGGCGCTGAAGCCTTCCGAGAAACCCTCAAGTCCTGCATTTCGTTGGGTATCAAAAACCTTTCTGTCTATGTGTTTTCCACAGAAAATTGGAGAAGACCCGATCAAGAAGTAGGTTTTTTGATGGACCTTTTGGGCTATTTGATTGACCGTGAGATCACACAGCTCAAAAAAAATGGTGTCCGCATGAAAGTTTTGGGACGCATCCACGCACTACCGGAAATGCTCCAAGAAAAAATCAAAAAATTGGAGTCTGAAACAGCCGAAAACACGGCCATTCAAGCCAATTTGCTCATCAATTATGGCGGTAGAGCTGAAATCGTCGATGCCATCAAAGAAATTTCACAAGAAGTTCTACATGGTCGCTTGATTTCCTCAGATATTGATGAAACATGTGTATCCAAATATTTATACACACGTGGCATACCCGATCCCGATCTACTGATTCGTACCGGTGGGGATTTCCGTGTAAGCAACTTTTTGTTGTGGCAATCCGCATATACAGAGCTCGTGATCACAGATACTCTCTGGCCCGACTTTGGCAAAGAGACATTGATAGACGCGATACGTGTGTATCAAAGCAGAGACCGCCGATTCGGAGGGGTTCATGAGAAATAGGGTTATTACCGCATTTTTATTGCTGTTTATTGCTATTTTTGTAATTTACCACGGCCAACTACCCATGTTTCTATGGGTCCTATTCGTTGGGAGTAGCTGTGCCTACGAGCTGATTCAAATGGCCAAGAAAAACAATATCAAACCCTATTCGGTGGTTATATACACCCTCGTTACCGCCGCCATCGCCAGTGCCTATTTACCCATGACAAAAGCCTTTTGGCTGAGTCCATTTGCATTGGTTATTGCTATCTCTATTCTCTTATTATCCATGATTGAGTTGTGGCAAAAAAAGCTATTCTTTTCCCAAAACCGCGTAGCGATGACGGCCCGTATTGCCGTATTTGTTTCCTTTACCAGTAGTTATGTCTATCTTTTAAGGGATGGTAAGGAAGGTATCTTGCATATTCTTTTTTGCCTTCTCATTATTTGGTCTACAGATGTGTTAGCGCTATTGGGTGGCCGCATGTTTGGCAAAACACCATTGAGTCCGATTAGTCCCAACAAAACCAGAGAAGGATCATTGATCGGATTGATAGGTAGCGTCATTATTTCTTGGGTTTACATTTTAGTTGTTTTTACTTATTTTGATATTCAGATGAATTTTCTACTCTATACAGGATTTGCCATTGTCGTGAGTCTTGTCGCACAGATAGGGGATTTACACGAATCACTGGTCAAAAGACGTATGAATGTCAAAGATTCATCCAATATTTTACCGGGTCATGGCGGTATCTATGACAGGGCGGATAGCACACTATTCGTCATGCCTTTGGTTTTTTATCTGCTCAACTACTAGGCCTTTGGGCTGATCACACGAAGGGGTTTTTATGTCGCTGACACAAAAGGGAACAGTGAAACAACTCTGCATTTTGGGCAGTACGGGGTCTATTGGAACACAGGCACTGGATATCGTCAGCGCGTTTCCCGATCGATTCGACGTCTTAGGGCTCACCGCAGGCGCCAAGCTTTCCGTTTTACAGGACCAAATCATCCGATACCACCCCAAATGGGTCATGATCCAAGAACCCACAGCAAAAAAACACTTACAGGAATGGGCGAAAACGCTGCCCTTTCATGTGGACGTCTTGGACACTGAGGCAGAGCTCCTCGAAAACCTAAGCCAGCCGGCCCTTGAGCTTGTCATCATGGCCATTGTCGGCACAGCTGCACTGCTACCCACGGCAGCTGCACTCAAAGCAGGCAAAACAGTGGGAATGGCATCCAAAGAAGTCCTGGTCGCAGCGGGTGATATCATGATGAACCTAAGCATTAATCATGGGGGTAAATTGATTCCGATTGATTCCGAACACGCCGCACTACAGCAATGTATGACCTCCGTAAATGGCGATGTGACACAACTGTCCCGCATGACACTCACCGCATCTGGAGGCCCTTTTCGAAACAGAGCAGCGGGAACTTTTGCTAGCATCACCCCACAAGAAGCCCTCAAACACCCCAAATGGAATATGGGCCCCAAAATCAGTATTGATTCTGCCACCCTCATGAACAAAGGCCTCGAAGTCATCGAAGCCCATTATTTGTTCGCTATGCCCTATGACAAAATAGAGGTCATCGTCCATCCAGAAAGTATTGTCCATGCCATGACAGAGTCTATAGATGGGAATATTATCGCCCATTTGGGACCACCAGACATGAGACTCCCTATTCAATATGTCATGACCTACCCCAAAAAATGGGAAGCGCCATGGCCACGTTTATCATTGGCTCAGATAGGCAGCCTTCATTTTGAAGAACCCGACTTTGCAAAGTTCCCACTATTGGCGTTGGCCTACGCCTGTGGTCGTTTGGGTGGCAGTGCGCCACTCATCATGAATGCGGCCAATGAGGTTTTAGTGGGTCAGTTTTTGGCAGGTCGTATCGGGTTTTTGGATATTCACCGTGGCATAGAGCGGACACTTTCTCAGTTCGCAGGACGCCAAGCAACATCTCTCTCAGAAACCGTTGATCTGGATAATGAGGTCAAAATATATGTCCATCAGTGATTATTATTTACTAATCAACCACGTTTTTCACGACCAGCCGAAACGCATGGTCGAAATTCTTAATCTTTTTCCTGATGTGAATGCCTTCAAAGCCAAAGCCGACACCTATGCCAGAGAGACCCAGATGTCCGATCGCCAAAAAAAAATACTCACCGAAACCCTCTCCCACTTTTCAGCAGAGACTATTCGTGAAAAGCTGGAGAAACGTGGATTAAGTGTCATCACATGGGACAGTGACGACTATCCTGAATTGCTCAGAGAAATCCCAGATCCACCCCCGGTTCTCTATCTACAAGGTCGCAAAAGTTTACTCTCTCGGGAATGTTTTGCCGTTGTCGGTTCACGTGATATCACCGCCTATGGCCAAGAAGTGACCAACCGATTGGTCCAAGACATTTCTCCTTATTTCGTCGTGGTCTCGGGCTTGGCTGCTGGGGTAGATACCATCGCCCATGATACCGCCGTCCGTTTGGGCTATCCGACTATTGCCGTTGTCGCGACGGGACTGGACCGGGTCTATCCCACAGAAAACAAAGCCCTTGCCGAAAAAATCATCTCGAATGGGTTGATTATTAGCGAATATCCTTTGGGGACGCCAGCTATCGGATATCGCTTTCCACAGCGGAACCGTATCATTTCAGGGCTCAGCCGTGGCATGCTCATCTGCGAAGCCAAACAGCAAAGTGGCGCTATGATCACAGCCCGTCATGCGATGGAGCAAAACAGAGATGTCTTTGCCGTCCCGGGGCCCATATTTTCCAGGCAATCCGATGGCTGTCATGCCTTGATCCAAGATGGCGCCAAACTGGTTCGTGGTATCGAGGATATTTTGGGAGAATATAGTTTTTTGCCATTTCCAAAAACAAAAAGAGTCCCCTTGGCCAGTGTAACGCCCATTCAAATAACGCCCTCTCTGTCAGGTGTTGATGCTGAAGTCTGGGATCTCTTGGACAATGAACCACAACAATTGGAAGAGCTACTCGCAAAAAGCCCCTTATCTATCTCACAAATATTACCGGTTCTGTCTCATTTTGAAGCCCAACAATGGATCACTGTTTTGCCAGGTCAATATTATGTTCGTCATCGTGGAGGGTCCTAACTATGGCTAAACCCATTGCCTTTTGTCAGCTGTTTCCCGAAACGGAAACCAAAACATTTGTCACCACACGATTGGGATCATGCGAACAAGGTCAAATCATGGCCGGTATGTTTCCCGAGCGTGTCGTACGCATGGACCAAACACATTCCGCCAACGTCGCCTGTTACCGTCCTTTTGGTGGGCCAGACCTATTGTCCGATTTATTGAACCCCAATCCACCCAAAAAAATACGTGTTCAAGAAGGCGGTATTTGTATCCCGGACACAGACGCCCTATGGACAGCAGAAACAGACACCCTCGTGATCGTCAAAACAGCAGATTGTTTGCCGCTGTCTTTTTATCACCCCTCAGGCATTATTGGTGTCATTCATGCTGGTCGAAAAGGGCTCAATACAGGATTGATCGCCAACACCTTTCGTGACGTCTGTCAGGCCATCGAAACCCCCGAAAAAATGAATCTGCAACTCAGAAAAAACAAAACAGAAAAACCCCTGCCTTTTTGGATTCACTACGGGCCCTCTATTTGTGTCAATTGTTATCAAATCAACAGTGAGATCAATCTGCATATGGATCTGAAACAACATGCAACAGCACAAGTCAGAGAAGCGCTAAAGGGACATGACCTTAGAGAAACCTATTCTCCTTTTTGTACACATTGTCATCGGGATCTCTTTTTTTCCTATAGGGGAGGGGACAGTGTGGAGAGGCTTTATACTGGCATTATGAGACCGAGTTGAGAGTAGTATCGCTGACGGCATGTATTTTCTAGGCTCTTTCTTTTCTATTTTTGAAAATCAGGCTCTTTTTCCACAGTTTCAAGTCAATATTATTAGAAATTCTGTTGCTCTTGTTAATTTCCTTATTGCTTTATTGTCTATGAATTTTGTTTTGAAGCAATTACGATTATTTAATAAGTCTGTGCAGGATTCGAAATCAGCGCTCCAAACCGCCTACACCACACTCCACTCCCAACAAACCCTACTCAAACGTCGGATCACCGCCATCCACGATATGACGACATCATGTGGGGATCTCGCGGAGTGGGAGAAGATCTGCGTGAATATTTTTCAGTATGAGCTCAATTTCCATCCCATGATTTGGTTATCCCAGACGGCAGAAAAATCCCTCTCAAAGGAGTTACCAAACCTACTCTTTATCAAAGATAACAACGCTATGACGTTGCTTAGCGAGGTGGGCTGTCTTTCCTGGAGACAGGCGGGTGTTGCTGTGTTGCTCCCAATTGTGTTTGGGGATGCGGTGCAGGCTGTCATCGGATTGTCTCCAGAAGAACCACTCTCTAACGAAGATATGGATTTTACGGTGATGGTGAGCAAAGAACTGCAAAAGTCTTTGCAGTTTATTCGCGCAGCAGAGACTTTGAAAACCTTGAATATGGCCACTTTCGTAGAGGCCAACGAATCCTTGTTTCGAGAGTTTCGGATCACAGATCGGGAACTGGAAATCATCGGGCTCTTGGTACAAGGTACCTCAAATGCCGGGATCTCATCAGCCTTGGTGATCTCTGCGTCAACAACGAAACGGCATATCTACAATATTTTCCAAAAGCTAGGCATCAAGAGCCGCTTTGAGCTATTGGGTTGGGTAGGGGATAGGGCTGTTGAGGGATAGTGGGGATCAATAAACCTTGAGCTATTACAGATAGCCTTTTACCATATAGAGATGAACACAAATCCTTCTCTTCAGCTCTTTTTACGCGGACTCGTCGACGTCATTCCATCTACATTTCCAGAAACCATTTCAAAAAAACCACTCAACATTAAATTTGGCGCAGATCCTTCTGCACCCGACATGCATTTGGGACACATGGTTGTCCTCAGAAAACTACGTAATCTACAGGACATGGGCCACCATGTAACCTTCCTCATTGGCGACTTCACGGCGATGATAGGGGACCCTACAGGAAAATCTGAAACCAGACCTATTTTGACGCAAGAGCAAGTCACTAAGAATGCCATTACCTACCAAACCCAGGTTTTCAAAATTCTAGATCCAGACAAAACAACTGTGGTCTTCAATGCCTCTTGGCTAGGTGCCATGTCCGGCAAAGAAATGATAGAACTCTCCGCACGACACACCGTCGCCAGAATGCTAGAACGGGATGACTTCAAAAAACGTTTTGCAGAAAACAAAGCCATCTCCATTCACGAATTTTTGTATCCTCTTCTACAAGGATATGATTCGGTTGTCCTCAAAAGTGATGTTGAAATCGGTGGTACAGACCAACTTTTTAATCTCCTCATGGGACGTCATCTACAACGCGAATATGATCAAAAAGAACAATCTGTGGTGACCGTACCTATTCTCGAAGGCCTTGATGGCAAAATTAAAATGAGCAAATCATTGGGAAATCATATCCCCCTTTTGGAAACAGCCGACGACATGTTTGGCAAAGTGATGTCTATTCCAGATGAACTCATTATTCGCTATTTTTCACTGCTCACAGATGTTTCAGATATCGCTATTTCAGAACTGGCCGATAGTATGGCCAATGGCACACTCAACCCCAAACATGCCAAAGAGAAATTGGCACACACCCTCGTCACGATGCTGCATGACAGCGAAAAAGCCAGCGCTGCCCAAGCACGCTTCAATCAAATATTTTCCAAAAAAGATATGCCGGATGATATTCCAGAGCTATCTGTAGGCAAAGATGAGATACGCTTATCTGACCTCGTCATGGGGCAGAACCTGCTCCCTTCTCGCAAAGAGTACCAACGATTGGTCCAACAAGGCGCCGTGTCTATTAATGACGTTCCGGTGACAGATATTCAGTTCCAATGGCAACCTGAGAATGCAGCAGTTTTACGCATAGGGAAACGACGCTTTTATAAAATCGTCGTTGGTTAGTGGTTATCGAAAGTTAATAGCCCACCCCAACCCCTCCCAGGAGGGGCAATGAAAATACTGAGGGAAAGCACCCTTTAGGTGCTTTCCCTCAGACGCCCTGGATCTCGAGGGAGTCCGCCGTAGCATAGCGAAGGTGGACGAACCCTCGTAAAAAAAATAAAGCCCCTCCTGGGAGGGGTTGGGGTGGGACTTCATTGACGTTGTAAACAAGCATTCACCTTTTACAACGCATCTTACTACTAACCTGTGTAAAACCGTGCATGACATGTGTACCGTTGTGGATAACTCTGGGGACTCTGTCCAAACACCTCAAAACCAATGCAAAGTTACCCAAAGTTATCCACAACATATTTATGAATTAAAAAATCAATTTTTAATTGATATAGCAACAAAAAAAAACAACTTATCCACTTATCCACACGCTCTACTACAGTACTATTCATTTATATATATTTATAATTATTTAGTACTTATTAGAAAGATGTGTATAACTTTCTTAAATTGAGATTCATTACAGTACCTTAATAAAAAAACACCTTGCTCTGTAAAACCCTCTCGGAGAGAATAGGCTATACATCATGACAATCATAAAGACGCGAATCGTCATACAGGAGATTCTATGAAATTTAGTTGCGACAGTTCACTGTTGTTTAAAAGTATAAACATTGTAGAAAAAGCCATTGCGCAAAGAACAACGATTTCTGTTTTGGAAAACATTTGTTTTGAACTATCAGATACCAAACTTATCTTGCGTGCAAATGATCTTGAAATAGGTATAGAACATGCTATCGAAGTGAGTGTAGATGACACAGAAACTGTTTTCCCAACATCTGTATTGATCAAAGGTAAAACGATTTCTGGTATTTTATCCAAGATTTCACCTCAAATTATTCAAATCACAGTCGATGAAAACAACCGATTCAAAATAGTCGGTAAAGGTGTCAATTATGACATCATGGGGATGTCTTCCGATGATTTCCCAGTTTTTCCAGAGATAGAACAAGGCGAACATGTCCAACTTTCTGTGGAAGAGATGCGTGCGTTGACACGTGCCACTCTTTTTTCAGTGTCTTCGGATGAGACAAAACCCTTTTTAAATGGTGTGTTCATCAAGTCGGACCAACAACTGTTATCGTTTGTTGCGACGGATGGCTTTCGATTGGCCCTCAAACAACTGTCTACCCAAACGCAATTTGAGAATATTGCGGTTATTGTTCCGTTTAAAGCCATGAATGAGTTGACCAAAATTTTGTCCCTTTTGGATCATGATTCGCCTTTGAATATGGTGATATCAGCCCAACAAGTTGCTTTCTTTTCAGATCATTTTCGTTTGGTTTCTCGGGTGATCAAAGGGCACTTCCCCGATTACAAGCAAGTCATACCCAAACTATCGTCTTATCAGGTCAAGGTGTCTCGAAAAGAATTTATCGATGCATGTGATCGGGCGATGATTATTGCATCTGTTTCGAACTTTGTTGTTCGTTTGACGTTTGAAGACAATACCTTGTTATTACGTGCAAATGCGTCTCTGGGTGAATTTAGAGAAGAGTTGCAAGTTGTTCGGACAAAAGGCGAAGGAACTGTGAAAATTTCGTTTAACGTCAAATTGATACTCGAGGGTGTTCGTGCCATTGATTCAGAAGATATTGAATTGGAATTTAATGAAGGATTAAGTCCATGTATCATCAGGGCTTCAGGGCAGCTGGATTATGTTTATCTCGCTATGCCTATCAGAACCAATGATTATCAAGAAGATACGTTCTAGCGCCAAAATAACGACCTATGAGAGGGGCCTTGTTCGATGGTAGAGAAGCTGTGGATCTCTACCTTTAGAAATATAGATCAGGGCCTTTGGTCTTTTGAGGGTGTTAAACGGATTGGTCTTGTGGGTAATAATGGCAATGGGAAATCCAACTTCTTGGAGGCCATTTATACCTTGGTGAATGGAAAATCTTTTCGTGGGTGTCCTGTTTCAGACCTGTTACCCTTTGGCGGGTCCAAATTTGCATTGGGAATGGATAGTTGTGGGACACGTGTTTATACAGAGTTTCACAAAGAAAAAGGTCGGTCTGTTCAAGTTTCAGGGACTTGTACGGACATGGCATCTTTGAAGAAAAATCTTCAAATCTCTTATTTTTCTTCGGATATTGTACGTTTATTGGCCGAAAGTCCGGATGCACGTCGACGTGAATTGGATCGCTTTTGCAAACGGTATTTCAAAGATGCTATAGCCATTTATTCGCGTTTTGATGCCTTGCTCAAGCAAAAAAACAAAGCTTTGAAGATACAAGATTCTAAAATGGCCCGTCTTTTTCATGACCAGTTGTCGGTGGCTTCTGCCAACGTGGTGGCCTTACGTCAACAAGGACTGGCGATTATCACTGACAAAATGTCTGCTTATAGTTCTTTTTTTCCCGCAGTCAAAAATCTTTCCGAAGTCGGTTTTTCGTATGTATCGAGTACAGAGGCTATGTCTAAAGCTGGCACTGATAGTGGGGATCTAGGCTATAGCAATTTGATGAAAAGTCTCTATGATTGTCATAGCTCTGCTGAATTGGCCGCTGGATTTTCCTTGTATGGCCCCCATCGGGATGATTTTTCATTGCTTCTTTCTGGTAAATCAATGGCCCGTTTTTATTCCAGAGGTATCAATAAAATTTCAAATATTTTGTTTCGATTTGCTACCTATGACCTGATGAAAGCTGAATTGGGATTACCTATTTTACTTTTTGATGATGTTTTTGCTGAAGTGGATAGTGCCAATCAAAAAGGTATTTTGCATATTTTGGAAGATTTTCCACAGCTTTTTTTCACGGCATTGACTTATGATGCCTCCTTCACGACGCCAGAAACAGTTTGGTATCAGATCACAGATGGGAGTATCACCAAACGCTAATGGATATGATTTTTGATATTGTTTCCCAAGATAGACTCCTGGGTAAATTGGCAAAGCATCACCGTGTGTTACGTACTTTGAGAGATAATTCGGATAGTTTGCTTGGACAGCTCCATAAAAATATTCATATTGTGGATGTCAGAGATGATACGCTTCTTTTTGAAACATCAAATCCTATTTGGGTATCTGAAATAAAAAGATATGAAAAAATGATATTGGGGCGTGTGAATAGCCTCTTGTATTCAAAACTGGCGAAAGAAAGCCCTACTATTTCTCGCATCAAGGTTATTATTTCTCTAAAGAAAGTCATTACAAAGCCCCCTGTTACAGATGAGCCCTCAGTGGAAGATAAGCCTGTAGATCTCGAAGCTTTGGTTGCAGCAGAAAACAGGAAGAAGTTGGCTAAAGGATTTATGTTGTGTCGCAGTTGTTCTGATATTTTAACGGATGAAGATATCTGTGTTTTTTGTCGATCTTTGGGGAAATCATAGGTCTTTTGTCTGTAAATATGTCATGAGTTGCATGACTGCTGCTTCTGCTCGAGTATTGATTCTAAATCACTTTTACTATACTCTTTCGCGGTAAATCAATTTAAAATAGGCTTATATTCATTTATTGGAGGATTGACATCATGGGAAGTCTTATTAAAAAAAGACGTAAGAAAATGCGTAAGCATAAATATAAAAAATATGGCAGAAAGATGAAAGCCAAGAAATAGTTTTTGTTTTTCCGACTTCTTTAAAAGGGTGTGTACTCTTTAGTATTTGATTTCCCCATTCGGTTCACCGAGTGGGGATTTTTTTTTTTTTTGTCTTAGATTATCCAACCCCAGTTATGGATAAGTAACCTCAAAATAGGGGTCAAAGGGGACGAAGTCCCCTTGAAAA
>JAGYJO010000398.1 GCA_018402095.1 bacterium | reverse complement strand
TGTAGAGATATTTTCTTTGAAATGATCTGGTCTATGATCGAGTAATAACGTGGGTAAGTTTTTGCTGCGTTGTGCCAATACAGACCTGATATCTGGGCGTGGATAGCCGAAGCGTTGGCCATCTTTGTCTGAAATACCTGCGATATAGAGACCTGCTATTTCGAGGACCTGATTGTCGATACACTGGAAATCCATTGTCTGTAGCATTTTTTGAAAGACGCTATAGTCATTGTAAAAATCGTGATTGCCTGAAATAGCGAATTTGCCTTTGGTTGCGTGTAATTTTTTCAGGATTTGAAGGTGGGCGTTGGCATGGGGCTCTTGGACGTCGGCGAGATCCCCTGTGAAGACGATGATGTCTGGCTGCGTGGCGTTGATCTGATCGACGAGATTGTGTGTCCACTGTTGGTGTTTGAGTCCATTGATGTGTAAATCGCTGAGTTGCACCAAGCGTAGATGTTGATGACCTGGTCCTATTTTGAGTTTGTGATGAATGGCTTTGGGTGCGCTGTAACTGCTCAACAGTCCGATTACTGCAGAAATGATCACCATAACCAAGCCTAATTGCCCGGTTAGAAGCTTGGGACTCCCTATCCAAAGTGCAACCCAACCGAGCGCACTGACACTAAAGGTGATGGACATAACACCCATAGAGACGCCCCCGATGCCCTTGAGAATGACATGCGTTTTGCTATGTGCCGATTGCCCCCCAATAAGGTATGTCGATATAGATAAGCATGTGAGGCAAGCACTCCCCAATATCCAATTCCAAGACCAATCAAACGTATGTCCAAAGAAGGTCATGATGAAAAGGGATAAACTGTACATAATACTGAGAAAAAGAGTCATAAATAGGAAAAGTTGTTGGCGTTGTGACATCTGATCGTACTTTCTGTTTTTTGTGTTTAACCGATGGGTTATGTGGGAAAGGAGCTAAGCATAATCTATTGGTATATATTTTGTCAGGAAAAAGGAGGGATGATTTTGGAGAATATAGGTACCA
>JAGYJO010000397.1 GCA_018402095.1 bacterium | reverse complement strand
GTAAAACGGCGTCGGCAAATTCTTTTGTACCCAAGGCCGGCTTACCTTCGGTCAAATCACCGGTCATCAAACCTTCAGACAAAGTCCGAATCACCGATTGACGAACACGATGCGCCGCTTCAGCCCAACCCAAATGATCCAACAACATCGCACCAGACAACAACATCGCCGAGGGGTTTGCTTTGTTTTGACCTGCGATCAGTGGCGCTGTGCCATGGGTGGCTTCAAAGACAGCGTAGCCTGTTTGGTAATTGATATTCGCACCCGGCGACATGCCAATCCCACCCACCTGTGCCGCCAAAGCGTCTGAGATGTAATCCCCATTCAAATTGAGCGTTGCAACCACATCAAAGGTTTCAGGTCTGATCAACGATTCCTGAAAAAAAGCATCGCAGATTTGGTCTTTGATGATCAAACGACCCGCTACTTTTGCCGCCAACAGTGCTTCTTCTGCAGCGGGTTTGCCCGATGCTTTGGCAATCACATCATACTGACGCCATGTGAACACTTTGTCGGCGTAACGGGCTTCCGCCAATTCGTAACCCCAACGGAGAAAGCCACCTTCGGTGTATTTCATGATGTTGCCTTTATGTACCAAGGTCACGCTGCTGCGTTTGTGCGCCAAAGCATAATCAATAGCCGCGCCAATCAAACGCTCAGACCCTTGCTTTGAAACCGGTTTGATCCCAAACGCTGTCGTATCTGGAAAAGGAAATGACAAAGAGCCACAGTGTTCTTGGATGAAAACTTTGAGAGCCGCTGCCGCGGGTGTGTCATACGCCCACTCAATACCCGCATAAATATCCTCGGTATTTTCCCGAAAGATCACCATATCTACCCGCTCTGGATGACAAACCGGGGACGGCACCCCTGGAAACCAAGACACCGGACGAACACATGCATAGAGATCGAATGTTTTTCGCAAAGTGACATTCAGTGAACGAATCCCCTCCCCTACAGGTGTGGACAAGGGTGCTTTGATGGCCAATTTGTGGGATTGAATCGCA
>JAGYJO010000396.1 GCA_018402095.1 bacterium | reverse complement strand
AGCCAAATTCTTTAAAAGCACGACCAATTAAATCCAAATTCACCTCTGATTCCGTAATCATGGATTCAGAATAAGATCCCTCTCCTGATCCTGATGAATCGCTAATTGGCGCGTATTCGCTTCTTTGATCACTGTAATTGTCAAGTCCCAACCGTGAATTAAATGTGAACCAGTCCACCGGCTTTATCTCAATATCGAAGCTATTAATAAACCTATGAACAAGCGTAGTATTTAGCGGTTCATACATCGTCCAAATTGGATTATTGAAAATGGGAATTGGTGAATCCCCCAAATATCTTCTATATGATCTTTGCCTGTTTTCAATTGGGGTGGCGTTTGCATTGGCATAGAAGCTCCCTTTGTAATGTACATTGTTGAAATCGGGAGGCGTTCTAAGAAAACCTAGTTGCGCCCCAGCGGTATTGTTTCCTCTACCGACTCTATTTGAGAAAGTCCGCGTATAACCGGTTCGATTTGAAATTTTTACATATTCATTGAATTTTCTCGACGTGTTTAATCTGAGCGTTGTCCGACGATAGTCATTGTTTCCCAACATAACCCCTTGCTGATTCAAATCACCCAAACTGAAATAGTAGTCTGATTTTGCATCACCGCCACTAATATTTATTGAATTATCATAAAAAACACCTGTGCCGAACGTATTATTATAATTGTCGTCAACAAATGTGTCCGTAGCGTTTTTTTGAATGATTGGAAAATACCTAGTCCCATCGGTGGCCTCGAAAAATCTGCCGCTTGTGTTTACTTGGTCCGGAAGACCAGATCTATCCGCGATTCGGTCACCCCAGGAATTGGCGTGGGTTGGGCTATAAACGCCGTTCATACCTTGTCCGTAGTTAGATTGCATAGGATGAAACGTATTCACCCTGTCAAAGGAAAGCGTAGATGAAATGCCGATGTTTATTTTATCGTCCTTTCTACCACTTTTGGTATTTATAATAATGACCCCATTTGCTGCTCTAGATCCCCACAATGCTGCAGCCGAC
>JAGYJO010000395.1 GCA_018402095.1 bacterium | reverse complement strand
AATGAAAAGCGCTTTTTCCCTCGGCTCCGCCTCGGAAAAAATATTTTTATGATCAAGGGTCTTCGCCCCTTGGACCCCACTGGCTTCGCCGGAAAAAAGAGTCGAAGAGGCCAACCCTTGAACCCCGGCTTCGGAAACGGGATTCAAAGGGCGAAGCCCTTTGGAAAAAACCTCTTTCTGACTCGGCCTTGCCGAGGCAGAAAGCGCGGCGACGATGTCGCGTTTAACGCTTGCGACGTCGGTGATCAAGGCTGAAGGCGCAAGAATCTCTTGAAGCTGTCGGACCGTATCGACGATCACATCTATCGGCGTCGCGACGATCACCAGACCCATCTCAGCCAAGGCCGATATATCCGAGGAGGCAGCAGATAGCGTGCCTTCGGCAACAGCAGTATCACGTACAGATGGATTACGAGACACCCCCACGATGTGGGTTTCGGGAAAGACCTCCCGTATCAGTTTGGCCAGAGATCCACCGATCAGACCAAGCCCCACAATACCTACCCGTGAAAAACTCACGCTTTTTGTTTGTCCGGACGCAAAGACGTCGCTTTTTTCAAATACACATGGTGGATGTCCGCGGCTTTTTTGTCCGTATTCCAATGGATCAACACCCGAACACAGCTGGCCAAAGCACCCGGCACTGGGATCTCAGACGCACAGATCAACGGCACATCGGAAAAGCCCAATTCACGCGCAGCCACAGCAGGAAATTCTGCATCCAAATCCGGGGTCAAAGTGAACAAGATAGACGCGATATCGTCCAAAGCGATGCTATTTTCGCTAAGCATGGCAGACAGCAACAAACGGGTTTCTTCGACGATCGCTGCCTTTGAGTTTTCATCAACGGTACTCGCACCTCTCACGCCCCGAACCATAAAACACACTCCTCTATTAAGCTTTCGATAATGGCATATTTGTCATACGTTTTCCCAGACAATAGCGATAATGATGTCGCATCTGGAAGGAAATCGGGAAACAGCTCTTGATTGAGATTGAGGCCTATCCC
>JAGYJO010000394.1 GCA_018402095.1 bacterium | reverse complement strand
CATGCCGATTGCACCACCAGCCATTGCTCCTGTTTCTCAAACCGTGGAAATCCGATCGGATGTTTATCGATTGGTGTTTGACCTAAATGGTGCGCAACTTATTAGAGCGGAGTTGCTTAAGTTTCCAGGTAAAAACGATCCTTCTCAACCAACGGTTCTTTTACAACAAGATGCCGAAGGCACTTATGTTGTGCAAACAGGAATCGTTGGTGCGCCAGAGGGAAAGAGTTATCCCACCCACTTAACACCATTTAAGCTTGTTTCATCTGAAACGACCATGACAGGTGAGACGCTACCTGTTCAATTCATTGGTGAATCTAATGGTGTGCGTGTCTTAAAGACGTTTAACTTACGTCGTGACTCATACGCGATTGAAGTAACACACAAAGTCGAGAACATGACCGATCAAATGATCAGTCCTTCACTATATCTTCAGATGACGCGTGATAGCGAGGATCCTAAAGACACCTCTAGCTTCTATCACACGTTTACTGGTCCTGCCATTTACTCCGAAGAAGGTAAATTTCAGAAAGTATCGTTTTCAGACATCAGCAATAGAAAAGGTGACTACATCAAATCAGCTAACAATGGTTGGTTTGCGATGATTCAACATTATTTTGTTTCGGCTTGGGTCCCACCACAAGGTGCGTTACGGTCTTACGACATGGCGCCGGTTGGTGTTGATCTTTATGCCGTTAGAAGTATTGAGGCCGTCGGTCAACTGATGCCCCAGGCATCTGTTGATATTAGATCAACGCTTTGGATCGGCCCACAAGATCAAAACGCTTTAGAAGCCATTGCGCCTGGTTTGGACTTGGTGGTTGATTACGGATGGCTAACCATTATTGCCAAGCCACTTTTTGGATTGATGACCTGGTTGCACACGTACATTGGCAATTGGGGGTGGACAATCGTTGTGTTGACTATCATCATCAAGCTTGTTTTCTATCCCTTGTCAGCCGCGAGTTACCGCTCAATGGCCAAAATGAAACAAGTAGCTCCTCGTTTAA
>JAGYJO010000393.1 GCA_018402095.1 bacterium | reverse complement strand
TGTTTTTACAACTGTAACCCCTCTCGAAACAACTTCAGCTCTGGCGCTTTGCGATAGATGTTGTTGAGGTGGGTTTTGAGTGTGGATTTGGAAATGACGAGGGTTTCAATGATGCGGCTATTGGGCTGTGCTGCGATGATCAGCTTTGCTATCTCAAGCTCTCTTTTGGAGAGCTTACATGTGGCTTGGAGTTGTGTCAGATTGGGTGCTGTTTCGAGGCGTTCGGCCATGATCATGACCATGCTATCTCCCTCGGGAACCGTCATCCTGGTATAGGTTTTGTTTTTGAGCTGTACGACATCTGTCGTGGGGAATGACAGGTCTTTTGGATCGGGACATTGTGCGCAATAGTGGCCTTCCAAAGCCCCACATGTCATGGTACTTTCATTGTTTTGATAGGTGATTTGGTTGTTTAAGTGTTTGCGGCAGATGATGAGCTTGGGCGCTGAATCTGTTTCGGGTGATTTGGGATTGTCGGGAGTGATCATGGCACCGTATTGTAGCGTATTATAAGTGTGGTTGCGACAGGGTGTCCTAGAAATCCCCACCCAACCTCCCCTTTCCGTTAAAGGGGAGGCGTAGAACGGTTCAGACCTCCCCCTTTAATTGAAAGGGGGATTGAGGGGGATTTAACGTCCCTTGCCAGGTACGATGAAGGAGACTTTGCAGTGTTAGATTTGCCCCATGATGATTTTTCCCGGAAACCACTACTGGTTCCTTGTGCTCACTGTGGGGCCCTGTGTTCAGATTCGCCTGGTTTGGACACGCCTGCATTCTGTTGTCCGGGGTGCAAAACGGTGTATGGGTTTATCACTGAACAGGGTTTGGAAACCTATTACAGCATGTCTCCAACGCCGGACGCCCAAACTGCGCAACAAGAAAAAATACGAGACTTTACTGTTTTTGACGCCCCTACTTTTTGCACGGTTGGCGATGATGGCACTCGCAGTATCACACTTTATATTGAAGGTATTCACTGTGTTGCCTGTTTGTGGCTACTAGAGAAATTGCCGACGCT
>JAGYJO010000392.1 GCA_018402095.1 bacterium | reverse complement strand
TACTTTTTTTATGCCTCATGTGCCGACAGTCCACCGAAAAAGGAACTCTGCCTAAATAGCGTCTTTCGCTTGTTTTCTGGCAGATCGTCTGTTGTAAATGAGCGAGATTCGAACTGATAATCCATTTTGCGATTGGGCGTTTTGCTGCCATAGATATGAACGCGTAGTGTAGGACTCACATGGGGGGCATACGAGTGATAGCTAACGCGATGAATGACAGTGGGTTGTAAGTCATTTTTGAGATCGGTAACAGGCTGAAAATTTTTCACCCAGACGCTTGGTTGTAAAAAGTCCACGCCATTAGGCGTTTCTGTGAACCTATCTTCCATTGAAAATGATTTGGCATCTTGAAAGATAGTGGCGCCTGTACAAGGGGCACTATGGTCATGAATGGGTGTTGCAGTTGGTTCTGCTAGGGATCTCTGTGCGGTTTCTCCCAACGGTAAAAAGACAAATGCGATGAGATGTAATTCTATTTTTGACATAATTGTCGTGAGTGGGATTCTTGAATATCGAATTTGACGGTCTATGCATGTTTTTTCTGTGGGTTGCCAGTCTTCGCTTGTGAGTGGTTCCCAATCACCACTATCGTTTCGTTTGTGTATATAGGCCATCGCATTTTTGGCTGTTACGCCTTGAAAAATTTTGCTGTAAATTGTCTCCAACTGTCTTGCGAGATAGAGTCTAAAAACCTGATCGTAGAGCTTGGTTTCTCTCTCAGTTCGAATGGGTTTTGTGAGATTTCTAGTTTGTATTTCTAGCATGTCTCGGAGAACTTGCTCGAGCGCGGCTATTCGGTTGTTTGGAGACATGTCCAGTGCGGTTTGGACGATTTTCTCTAGTTTTGGGCCAGACCTATTGTTTTGTGATAAAGCAATATGACGATAATGATACATAAACAAATCCTTTGGTTGGTATGACTGCGTCTTTTTAGACTGTTTCAACGTGTGAAGGATGCAATTTATGGACCAAATTTTGGATCGGCTATAGATGCCCAGGTGGACGAAATCCCCTTGAAATCA
>JAGYJO010000391.1 GCA_018402095.1 bacterium | reverse complement strand
CGTCGTTTCAGCTCTTGATTGCGGTTATCATGTCCGCACAATGCACGGATGCTCGGGTTAATATGGTGACGCCTGGGCTATTTGCACAGTTTCCTGACGTGCTGAGTATGGCGGATGCGGACGTTACTGAAGTTTCTTTTTTGATCAAATCGATTAATTTCTTTTCTACCAAAGCACGCAATATTGTAGCGACGGCCCAACGTATAAGAGATGTTTATGGTGGGGAAGTGCCACAGACTTTGGCTGAAATGGTGACATTGCCAGGGGTAGGTCGTAAAACGGCTAATGTGATGTTAGGGCAGGCCTTTGGGCAGCCAGGTATTACGGTTGATACGCATGTGAATCGTCTTTCGCGGCGTTTGGGATTTACACAGGAAAAAGAGGCTGAAAAAATAGAGCGTGATTTGCAAAACGTATGGCCAGAAGAGATCTGGACCGATTTGTCGTCGTATTTGATCGTACATGGTCGTGAAATCTGTGGGGCTCGAAAAGCACAGTGTGGGATTTGTATTTTATGTGACTTGTGCCCCTCTCGTATTGATAAATGAAAGAGGAGAGTGCTGATATGACTAAAAATCAAAAAAAAGTGATCTGTTCTGGTGGCATCGTATTGTATTTGGATCAGGTTTTGGTCATTCGTCAAAATGGCAACAGCTGGTCTTTGCCCAAGGGGCACGTGGATCCGGGTGAAACGCTTGAAATCGCGGCGCGTCGTGAAATCCAAGAAGAATCAGGGGTGTCTGCGCTTACGATTCTAAAACAGCTGCCGTCGTATCAACGCTTCAGGTTATCTCTTTCTGGTGACGATGACTTGAGTGAGGAAAAAACGATAACGATATTTCTTTGTGAGACGTCGGACTCACGACTGGCGCCTCAAGAGGCACAGTCTCAGGCTTTTTGGATACCGGCTACGATTGTTGGTTCGCTTCTCAGTCACCCTAAGGATAAAGCGTTTTATGATCAGCAATTGCCCTTGATTTTAGAGACTATTCGGATGCCGGTCATTTGCAAGATATCGTGTCCT
>JAGYJO010000390.1 GCA_018402095.1 bacterium | reverse complement strand
CGTTAACCCCCAGCATACATGGCGACACACTGATTTTTTCTTTTCAAAACAAAGTGTCTCACCTACGCCAAGTCAATCACGAAGGATATCCAGCCATCGAAGTATCCGCGACATACCCCTTTGGCATACGTGGATGGATGCTGGATGCCCACCGACTCGTTTTGGATTTACCAGACACCATCAGTGACTTACCACTGACCATTCCAGCCGTCGCCAACACACCCTACAAAAAAATCCGAACATCCCAGTTCTCCTGGACGCCGCTCAGCGCCCGAATCGTGATCGATATGAGCAAACAAACCGGATACACCATTATCAAAAAAGATGCCCAAACATGGCGTATTGTTTTCGACGAAAAAGCCAGCGCCGGTACCAAAAGCACGCCCGTGATCAGCAGCCCTAGCAAAACACCCAAGCCCAAAATCATCGCGACCGCCAAAGGTCCAGACGGCGCACTCAGAAACAAAACCATCTTCATCGACCCTGGGCATGGGGGCAATGACCCCGGCGCCATAGGCCCGAACGACGAATACGAAAAAGAGTTCACGTTGGACATCAGTTTGCGTCTGGGAAAACTACTCACAGCACAAGGGGCGCAAGTGGTCTATGCCCGTACCGATGACAGCAACCCTACGCTCCAAGAACGCGTCGAAATGAGCGCAAAAGCCAAAGCGTCACTGTTTGTCAGCGTACACATCAATTCCTTTTTCCACAGTTTTGCACACGGAACCGAGACCTATTACTTCAAATCAGAAGACAAGCCATTGGCAGAAGCCATTCATCCAGAAGTCATGAAAGTCACCCAGGGCAAAAACAACGGACTAAAACGTGCCAGGCTCTATGTCCTCAGAAACAGCAGCATGCCGGCCGTGCTCATAGAACCACTCTTCCTCACCAACAAAGACGAGTTGGCCAAGCTCAAAACCCCCGAATTTCGCCAAGGTCTGGCCGAAGCAACACTGGATGGTATTTTGCGGTATTATGGGCGGTAGTCAAGCATACGTAATCACTTCCTAGATGGGGGGGTGCAGGGGGCGA
>JAGYJO010000039.1 GCA_018402095.1 bacterium | reverse complement strand
ACCCCTCTACAGGACTCATCGTTACCTACATGTCTTGGATGACTACGTTGAGAGAGGCTGTGCTGTAGCAAGCCAGCCCTCACCCCCAACCCCTCTCCCAGAGGGCGAGGGGAGCCCGTCCACTTGTAACAGAGCTTACGCCCCTCTACCTTTGGGAGAGGGGTTGGGGGTGAGGGGAGACGCTACGCCACGCTATAATTTGTGGGTAATGCTCAGTTCCGTGGAAGGGTGCCCGCAGGACCGGGTGCTGGTCCCCCCTACACCTCCTCAACCCGAAACTCACTATACCCCTCATAGATTTTGTTTGCTGATTTTTTCTTCGGCGCGGCTCAATTCAACTTGCTCGGTGATGGCAAGTTTGTTTTCTAGAATCATGGTTTACCCCGGAAATTCCGCAGTTATCGCGCAGTTCAGGCTAGCCAGCGCCCTCACCAACCGCCCCACCCCATCCGTCAATTCTCCCTCGGAAACCGTCAACGGCGGTGCCACAAATACATAATGCAGCCGCATAAACACAAGAAGACCCTCAGCCAAAAAGGCCGCAGACAAGCGCTGTTGCTGCGCCCGTTCCGCAGCTGTCATCTGACGCGAAAACAAGGGGAGTTGGGTACCTGGTTTGACCAGCTCTATACACTGCAAAAATCCCGTACCGCGAATGTCACCCACACAGTTATTCTCGGCCAACCCGTCTTTCAGCTGCTGCTGCAATAGCGGCCCCAAATGCTGCACACGGGCATTAATCTCTTCGGATTCGTAGGTTTCCAAACAAGCAAGCGCAGCCGCACAGCCCAAGGGATGCGCACTATAGGTCAAGCCTGCTTGCAGTGGCCGTGCGTCAAAATGACGGGCAACCGCATCAGAAACCCAGACAGCCCCCATCGGCACCGTACCACAGGTCAAGCCTTTGGCCATGACAATCATATCGGGCTGTACCCCCGTCTGATGCACCGCAAACCAAGATCCCGTTCGACAAAAGCCACTCATCACTTCATCAGAAATCAAGACAATCCCATGGGCGTCTGCCAAACGTCGCAAGGCAGGCCAATATTCCGGTGGATAGGTCAAACAACCCGAACTCCCCGAGGCCCCTTCCATCACAATTGCAGCGATCGATTCTGGCCCTTCGAGTTCAATAATACGCTCGATATGAGAGATACAGAGACGGTCGCAAGACGGCATTTTTTGGCCCCAAGGACAGCGGTAACAATAGGGATCTTCTACCCGAATCACACCGGGCATTTCAGACCCTGCAATCGCATGCCGCCGAGAATCCCCGGACAAGGTCAAGGCCCCGGTCGTCGCGCCGTGATAGGTTCTGTAACGTGTCAATATTTTCTGGCGCCCCGTCACCATTCTCGCCATTTTGATGGCATTTTCGATGGCTTCGGCCCCACCTGTGGTGAGAAACACCTTCCCGATAGCAGCGGCCCCATCCCCGACACCCGAGGCAATACGGGAGAGGCGCTCACCCAGTTTCTCGCGAACAGGGGTCAAATGCGCAGGTTGTACAAAACTCAGCTGCTGCAACTGTGCGGTGATACCCGCCATCACGTGGGGATGTTGGTGCCCCAGATTCGTGACCATCAATTGCGAGGAAAAATCCAGGTAAACGCTACCATCCTCAGCGGTGAGCCAACTGCCAAAGCCAGAGACAAAGGTCAGTGGCGAATGGGTAGCTTGGGCCACCCATGGGAATAAGGTGTGCATTTTATTTCCCACCCCTAGCCCCTCCCCAGGGAGGGGGATTCTTTTTTTAAAGGATTCGCGACTATCTCGCTCACCCTTTTGATCCCCATGTTAAAACACATCATAGTGCCAATTGCGCCTTGGCGAGGAGGTCACCCAATAACGGGAACCCCGTTACTTCTGGTTTGCGAAAATACACCAACTCCGGTGACGTGATTTGAATCTCTTTGGCCAGGGCGTCCACCACCGTATAGAAATTCCCCAAAGCATCCACCACCTTGTGTTTCACGGCTTGTTCCCCACTCATGACCTGACCTTGGGACACACTGTCCACTTCTTCGGGCGTCAGTTTTCGGCCTTCGATTACTTTTTGTTTGAAAGCCTCATAGCCTTGTTTTTGGGCGGCTTCCAGCATGGCCAGCTCTTCCGCAGTGACGTCTTTGTTTGCAGATCCCCAATCCGCAAATTTCCCACTTTTGATCACCTCACGTTTGATACCCAACATATCTTGTAATGCGTGAAAGTCCATAAAGCTGGATACCACCCCAATACTGCCGGTTAATGTCCCCGCATTGGCATAAATTTTGTCAGCAGGCAAAGCCACATAATAGCCGCCCGATGCGGCGATATTTCCCATAGATACGTAGACTTTCAGGCCTTTGTCTTTGAGCTTTGTGATCGCACGGTGAATATGATCAGAGCCAAGCAAACTGCCCCCTGGACTATTCACCCGCACCACCACCCCACGAATAAAAACATTTTTTAAGATCTCATCCACCATGTCATGAATGTCGTCAGACCCCGTCGAACGCCCCCCAAAAAGAATATTTTGTCCCGCAGGCCCAGAGACAATAGGGCCGTCTATTTCCAAAACCGCAATACGGTTCAGTGCTGGTATCAGCAGTTCAGGCCCAACAGGGTCTGTAAAGGCAATGAGCGAAGTCGACCCAATCCCTTTGTAGTGTTCTTCGGCGTAGGTTTCCACATCTTCCCAATATCCCAAGCTGTCGACCAAGTTGTAGGTTTTGGCCTGAGAAGCAGAAATCAATTCCCCGGTGAAAGCCTGCGAAATATCTTCCCATTTGAGTTTGCGACTGGTCTGAATATCCGCCAATACCTTATGAAACAAGTCTTGTACCAAATCCTCGTACACCAAGCGACTATCCGCATCCAAAGGATCGGTATTCCCATGCAACACGCTTTTGTATTTCCCACTCGACAGGGTATGGGGCGTCATCCCAAAGTTTTCTAAAAAGTCTTTTGTTTTGAGCACTTCCAAGCTCACGCTCAAATGGGACAAAGCGCCCAAACTGGGCATCGTGATATGGTCCGCCACAGAGGCCAAATAATATTCAGGCAAACTGCCATAGCCATCCAAATAGGCCACAATGGTTTTGCCTTTTTTCTTGGCCTTGAGCAATTCTTCTCTGAGTTCCTGAACCAACCCAATGCTGGCCAACCCCGACTGCATCGGCTGAATACGGATCATAAACCCACGACAAGACGGGTCTTCTACGGCGTTATGGATGAGATAGAGCAAATCATTGCTACCCAACTTTTGCCCATTAAACAAGCTATACTCAGACTGCCCACCGACCAAAGACGACCCCACGGTAAAAACAGCAAAGGCTTTGGGTTTGAACAAACTATAGCGCCCAGCTTTATCTGATTTTGGAGGCGTCGCGCCACGGCCCAAGCTAAACCCAAGCATCTGCAAGGTTTGACCCGTTTCACGTTCGGATTGAAACCCGTATTCTAACGCAGCAAACGGCAACTGCAGGGCCGCGCCACCCGTCCAGTAATTCTGCGCAAAACCCGTACGCAAGGTCAATCCTTCTGCAAGAGCATATTCAAACCCCGTCTTGAGTAAGTAATGATCCGACAGATTACGACGCGTTTGGACAAGGTCCAGACTCCAAGTAAAATCGCGATCCGGCGTGAAAAAAGCAAGCCCCCCAGCCACCGTAGACGACACCGGAACATAGGCCGTCATGACATCTTTTGCCACAAACCCAAGATTCATGAAAGGTGTTACATTCACCAAAACACCCAGATCTGCACTCCAACCCACTTTTTCTTCAGTCGCATTTTTGTAGTGAATCGATTTGTACGCAACACCCCAGTGAATACCTTTGGATCCCCGACGCCCGTAGCCAATCGTCGTCATGTCCACCATGTTGGTGTTCGTCTCTTTTCTAAGAGAGGCCAACCCAAAAGGACTGATGAATCCATAACTGGCCGTGAATGACTTATATTGAGAGGCCTGATAGTCAAAGTTTTCATTTCTGAATTCCCCACCTGAATAAATCAAGCCTGCAGGATTATAGAAAACAGCCGCCCCACCTTCAGCAATAGCCGTGTAGGCCCCACCCATAGCCAAGGCGCGAATACCCGCCCCATTTTTGAGTGTGTCTTCCAAAAAGTCATCCGCATAAATGGATGAAAACACAGACAAGCTCAATAGAAGCACCACAAAAAAAGAATAGCCTGTCCGAATCATCCCCAAACCTCCTCTATACGGCGTCGTATCCATAATACGGCACCAAAACACCACCCGAATCACCCGCATCACAACGGTGTTTGGCCAAATGCGCCAAGCGTCCCGTATCTACCTGTGTCGGTACGTAGCGCACCATTAATTTTTGTTTTGCTAACAGTGTCTCATCGATATCAAACCCTGATAGAGGAATTTCACCACACACCGTAATCGGCGCATGAAATCGACCCAAGGTTTTACCCAAAGCCGCTTCAGCGATCACAAAAGAATTGGTCAAGGTAGAGTACCCCCAACCCGTACCCAGCATTGCAGAGGAGGCCGACATGTCTAGCCCCGCAGCAGGCTGCCACAAAACACGAAGCAAACACGCATGCCAATGCCCTTTTCTTGCGGGCACGAGCGAGAGATAAACACCCTCCGCCGCGGTTGGCAACAAGGCGTCCAATGTGGGCACCCCATAAACCGGTTTTTGCAGGGCTTCACGCAGCATAGAGGCCGTCGTCACGCCCACCCGAATACCCAAGTAGTGACCGGGACCTGTTGTCACCGCAATAGCCGCTAAGTCACGAAAGTCCATACCTGCACGTTGGCAAAGCGTATCAATTGTAATGATGAGGTTATCAGTCTCGCTAGACCGACGCTGAAAAGTTTCTGTAAAAAGCTTTCCCTCGTAGAGAAGTGTCAAAGAGGTTTGCGATGTTGCTGTATGTATACCCAGATATGCCATTAGACCGGGCATTATAGAGGGTTCAATCGGGATTGGGTATGGGTAGTAATCGATTCATAGAGAGGGAGGGGATCGAAATGGCAATCACACTTTCTATCCCCCCAGGAAACAGTTACAGACCTCTCACCTAAACCACTGGACAACGCGCACCTAGTTTACTATCTTGAACTGAGACTATGTCTAAACACGCCGCAGCCAATTGGAATACAAACTTGGAAACTGGGGATTCCCACGTTGACCTACAACACCAGGAGCTTTTCCAGCTGGTGACCAGTCTCGATACCGCGATCCGCGATCAAGACATGAAACAAATCGAAGACATTATTCTCTTTTTAGAGCATTATGTTGTCGACCACTTTGGTGCCGAAGAAGGCATTATGAAAGACGCCAATTTCGAGGGTTACGATTACCACAAAGCCGAGCACGAAATGTTCGAAGAAATGGTTCTCGATATGAGACGTTTGTTTGACAGTAGCCCCTCTCGCACCCACCTCATTTTTTCTATTCGCAAATTCATAGACCGTTTGGTCATTCACATTCGTACGGTTGATATTCGCATTGCTGACATTGTACACTCACTAGATCATGACACTGCGGAATCCTCATAAAGCCTTTGAAGAATATTTAAGCACCCACGAAGGACGTTACACGTTGCAGAAGCGTGTGATCGTCGATGAAATCTTCAAAATCAAAGAACATTTTGAAATAGAAGACTTTATTGATCGGCTTCGTGCAGACAAAGCCAAGCTCTCCAGAGCAACCGTTTACCGTACCGTCAAACAGTTACTCGATGCCGGGCTCATTCAAAAAATATCTACCCGAGATGGCAAAGTGTTTTACGAACGCAGCACACCTGACAAACAACATGACCACATCATCTGCAACGCCTGTGGCAAAATACTTGAAATCAAAGAATCTTTTATCAGTGAGTACCTCAGTACCTACTGCGACAAAATAGATTTTTACCCCGAATACCGGTCTCTTCACATTTACGGCGAATGCAGCAAATGTCGCAAGAAATCCGGCAAATAACTTATTTACTTTAAACCCATAACTTAAGGATTACGTCACCATGGCACTTTCTTCCAGCGACTTAGACAGTATTAAAGAACTTCTTCAGCGAGACCCCAGCCCTACCGAACACCACATCTTTGACGCCATGTGGTCTGAGCACTGCTCCTACAAAAGTAGTAAAGATATTCTCAAAAAGTATCTTCCCATTACAGGTTCAGAAGTGGCTGTCGGTATCGGCGAAGATTCAGGTATTGTCCGTTTCACTGAACACGATGGCAAACAATACTGCATCGCTATCTCCCATGAGTCGCACAACCACCCCTCGCAGGTACTCCCGGTAGAAGGCTCCGCAACAGGCGTTGGTGGCGTTGTACGGGATGTCTATTGTATGGGTGCAGAAGTCATCGGCGTATTGAATAGCCTACACTTTGGTATCGACCCAACCCCGAACAGTATTGTGTCTACGATCGAAAAAAATGTCATCTTGGGTGTTTCTGATTACGCCAACCCCTTGGGCGTGCCTGTATTGGGTGGGGAAACGGTCTATCACGAAAGCTATAATGACAACTGCCTCGTCAACGTTGCCGCGTTGGGTCTCGTAGAAGAAAGTAAGATCATTCACAGCTACGTCCCTAAAGAAGCAAAAGAAACACCTTACGATATTATTCTATTTGGAAAAAGCACGGACTCTACAGGATTTGGCGGCGCCAGTTTCTCATCAGGAACACTGGACACCGAAGCGCAAAATATCGGTGCCGTACAGGTACACGATCCCTTTATTAAACGGGTATTGGTCGAAGCGATCAAAGCCCTCATGGTCATCGTCAACGAGCGTCAAATCCTATCGGATTCAAAGATTTGGGCGCCGGTGGTATTTCATGCGCAGCCTCTGAAATCGCCGTTGGTGGTGGATTTGGCGCAAAAGTCATTGTCGATGATGTCAATGTCTGGCATGACGGTTTGGCACCAGAAATCATTATGTGCTCCGAAACCCAAGAGCGCTTTTGTTTGGCTGTTCCCCAGTCTTTTTCACAAGAAGTTCTGGATCTTTTCAACAAACAATTCGCACTCCCACAGCTTTACCCCAAAGCCGGCGCGGCTATCATCGGACACGTGTTACAAGAAAACAGATTTTGGGCCACATACAAAGGTGAAACCGTTTGTGATCTCCCCGTTTCCGCGATTACTACCGAAGTCAAAGCCAACAGATACGGGACCCCACGGGCCATCACCCGTAACGCCGCAATGCCCGAAGCCCGGCTACCCAAAAAAGACATGTTTGCTACTTTTTTAGCTTTGCCTAATATTTGTTCCAAACGCTATGTGTACCGCCACTTCGACAATGCTGTACGTGGCGACACCGTTCGTTATCCCGGCGAAAGCGACAGCGTGATCATCACACCTATCCCTGGATGCTATGCCGGTGTGACAGCCAGCATGGATTCCAATCTTTATGGTAATTGCGACCCCTACGTCAGTGGCGCCTATGCTGTGGCTGAAGCGGTTCGTAACGTTGTCGCATCTGGTGCGAGACCCCTTTGTGTCACAGATTGCTTAAATTACGGAAACCCAGAAAAACCATCCGTCTTTTTTGACTTCGAAGAAGGGGTCAAAGGGATTGCCGATGGCGCCAATGCACTGAGCTTTATCCCTGGTGAAAACCTACCCGTTATTTCAGGAAATGTTAGTTTCTACAATGAATCGAAGTCCGGCAGTGCCGTTGTACCCTCTCCGGTAATCGTCGTCATCGGCAAACTCGAAGATTACCGCAAAGCCATTCCGATGCATCTACGTGATGCAGGATTGAATCTGATCCTCATAGGAAAACGCTATGCCGAATTTGGTGCGACGCAAATTCAGCACATGTACGATGATCTCAATCATGTCGCCCCGCAAGTACGCTTCGATGAAGAAGCTGCGGCAAACAAAGCCATCTATGACGCACAGTCTCACATCACAGCCTGCCATGATATTTCTATGGGTGGGGCATGGGTCACACTTACAGACATGATCTTGGGCGAACGTGGCAAAATTTCAGTGGGTCTATCCCTAGAAACGATGACAAGTGACGACTGGCTCCCCACTCTGTTTTCAGAAAATGGTGGCTACATCATTGCTGTCACAGATAGTGAACGCAGTGCCGTGACCACTATTCTGAATACGAACAACGTTTGGCACCAAGACATCGGAAAAACAACAGAAAGCCCTAATATTAGCTTCACCATAGGAACACAAGACTATACCATCTCAGGGACTGATTTAGCCGCAGAATGGGGTAGTCGTAACCAGGCATGAAAGCGAGACGCATCCTCTGCGTAAGCACGATTTTCATCGGACTACTCTCACCGATTGTCTTCGGGCAAACCAGTGCGAGTAGTCCAGCCAATCTCTACAGAGATACCTACCAAATTGAATCCTTACGAATTTTTGGAACAGCACGCAAGCAATACAAGGGTATTGTAGAAACATTTGTAACACAGACAGAAAAAGGATTGAGCGAAGAACAATTCGCACAACTACCCGCCGCTATTAGTGCTGCATTTCGGCTGTCTGTCGTGACCGCACGTGACAATTTGGCCAACCAACACACCCTCAGCTATCAGCTCGACACCTACGAAGAAACCCAACTACTCGTTGATAAATTGCTATTGCAGATTATCAATTTGCGCAAAAAAGACCAGGTTTCTCGCATCGCTTACGAAACCCTGTTGTTTGCCCGTGCCTACAACCGCATTGCGTGGGCCTACCAACTCAGTACCGCGACGCCATGGAAACAATACGTTGTGTTCCCCTTTAATCAAATTGCCACGATGTTGCGTTTGGCAGAACAAGACTTGGAACAAGTGCTGCTCTTTCAAGAATTACCAGTCCCGCCTCCCTCGGAACGAAACCAAGACAAAATCCTGCAAACATATACAGATATCCTCAGCAAACGAATCAGTAATTTGCCCAAAGAAAGTCTAGAATACAGGGTATATCAGCTCCTAAACCAGGAAGACAATCCCGCGGTATTGGCACAAATCATCGCCAAACGTAACGTCTATCAAACACTATGGGTACTCGACACCCTACAATCCCCCGATGTGATCAGAGGTCTTGATCTCATGTCAAAAACCTATGATTACGACAGCAGCACAGGCCTCCATTCACGGCCTATATTCGATGCACTCGAGAAAATTGTTCGCAGTATTGGTCTGAAGTAAGGTGTCTTTGGACCAAGATATTCAGTTCATCAAAGGCATTGGCCCACATACAGGGAAAGCCCTGGCAAAACTCGGCATCCACAGCGTTCGGGATTTCATCCTCTATTTCCCAAGAGCCCATGAAGACCGTCGAAAACTACCTATGATTCGAGACTTAAAGCTCCAAGTCCCCAGCGCTTTTATCGGTATCGTACAGGCCATGACCGAAGAAAAACGCAAAAACAATATGCATATCATCAACGCCGTGATCAGAGATGCCAACGGCATGGTGACCGCCGTTTTTTACAATCAAAAATACCTGGCCAAATTACTCACACCAGGCACAAAAGTACTGTTGCGTGGCAAATTGGAAGAAAACAATTACACACACACGCCCCAGTTCACTTGCCAAGACGTGGAACCGCTACTAACCCAAGAAGACATGCAACACAACACACGCTGCATCGTCCCCATCTACGCACTCACCCATGGTCTTTATGCCTCAAAAATGCGCCAAATCGCCCACACACTTCTCATCCCTAGCTATCTCAGAGAATTTCGGGACCCCTTGCCAGAGACGCTCAAAACTCAATTAACACTACTTTCTTTTCAAGACGCCATCTATCAAATGCACTTTCCGGATTCTCCCGAAATGGGTATCAAGGCACGACAACGGTTGGTATTTGACGAACTCTTTGTCTTCCAATTGGCCTTGGCCCAAAAACGTTTTGAGTTGCAACAACAACCCACACGGTTTCAACTCCAAGGTGACGGACCACTGACACAAGCCTATATCCAAACCCTACCCTATACCCTCACCAACGCGCAGCAAGCCGCTATCGCCGAAATCGCAACCAATGTGGGGGAAACCCATGCGATGAATAGACTCCTACAAGGTGACGTGGGATCAGGCAAAACAGATGTCGCCATTATGGCCCTGCTCATGGCCGTACAATCTGAAAAAAAAGGGGCTTTTTTGGCACCCACCCAAATTTTGGCAGAACAACATTATGAAAAATGTCTACAAAGACTGCACCCACTCGGCATTCAGGTACACCTCCTCACCGGCGCAAGCCGATCTCGGGAACGCAAAGCCATTTTAGCCGCATTGATGGAAGAGACACCCATGATTATCATCGGAACCCATGCGCTGCTAGAAGACCCCATCAAAATCCCAAATCTAGCCGTAGCTGTCATCGATGAACAACACAAATTTGGCGTAATGCAGCGCACCGCTTTACGTCAAAAAGAGTACAACCCCCACTGCCTGTTTATGACAGCGACACCTATTCCTCGCTCTTTTCTACTGACCTCATTTGGCGATTTAGACAAATCTATTCTGGATGAAATGCCACCAGGAAGACAGCCAATCAGTACGTTTTATGCCAAACCCAAATACCAAGACAGTGTCTGGAAACAATGCGCCAAACGCCTCCAAAAAAACGAACAATTGTTTGTCGTCTACCCCCTCATCGAAGAGTCAAAAACCTTGGATTTGAGCTCCGCATTGGAGGGCAAATCCCAGTTAGAAACACAATTCCCAGGCTATAAGGTAGGTCTCATCCATGGCCGTATGAGCGGCAGTGAGAAAACAAACATCATGGCCAAATTCAAAGCACAGGAATACCAAATTCTGGTTGCCACAACTGTCATAGAAGTCGGCATTGATATTCCCAATGCAACCATGATGGTCATTATGGATGCTGACCGATTTGGACTGTCTCAGCTACACCAGCTGCGGGGACGGGTGGGTCGTGGACAGGTCGCGTCTGTCTGCACATTAATCGCCACACCCAAAACCCCCAATGCACGCAAACGAATTTCGGCCAT
>JAGYJO010000389.1 GCA_018402095.1 bacterium | reverse complement strand
CTACGATGGATGGCTTGTTACATATTGGACAGGAGAAAATAGTGTAGTCATTTGGGCGTTCAGATTCCCAAATATCACGCGTGATCTTGGGAATAGGCCTGCCATCTTTAATACGCCGACAGTCCTTGCACGAAGGACGTTTTGTGATCAATCCATCTTTTTTATGACGGTTGTCGGAGAAGCAATCTTGGGTGTTTAGATGTCTAAAGCATCGGTCACACACCTTGAATTCGTATAAGTCACCGGTATTACTGATATCAAATGAGGTAACAGCAGACCTTGGCAACAGGACTTGCTTGTTCACCCTCAAGAAAAGAACTTCCGATGTGCTACCAATTGTTCTCTGAGCAATTCCAACATCATGAACTCTTACGGATTGCTCTTCAGCTAGCAGACGATTGAGGTAAACATAGTTCATTTGCAGTCCATGTGTGGCTTAAAGTGATTAATTTTCTAGTGGCCACATGCAGACATCGTTCTGTGTACACTAGAAACGGTGCGCATCAAACGTCCCTGCTGCGCTATCAAGAAATGAGGAAAGAGTTGCAGTCAGAGCTTTTTGTTGATGACTTTCTGTATCCAACCCCTTCTATCTTGAAGGAAAGCGTGAAAGGTGTAAAGCCCCGAGCGATTGGACTATTCTGCGGTTGTGGTGGTTTGGATTTGGGTTTTAAAAATGCCGGTTATGAAATTGTCTTTGCGAATGACTTTGAGAAGAGTGTGGAGGCTACGTACAGACATAACCTTGGACCGATCGTCATCGGCGATATACGTAGCATAGACAAGAGCGTGTTACCAGACTGTGATGTGCTGTTGGCTGGAATTCCCTGTCAGCCATTCTCGAACGCAGGAAATCGACAGTCAACAGAAGATGTTAGGGGAAACTTATTCTATCAAGTAGTAGACACGATTCGCATAAAACGTCCTGTGGTGGTTGTTTTTGAGAACGTTAAGGGCTTTTTGTCTTCGGTTGATGAAAAGGGTCAGCGGATGCCTGATCGTATTAAGCAGGAACTCAAGTCACTAGGGTATAGTTTT
>JAGYJO010000388.1 GCA_018402095.1 bacterium | reverse complement strand
CAAATGGCACAGATGTGCCATTTCTCGATCAGCGCAGTGTAGCATCGCTACATAAGCTGATCGAAAATGACGCAGATGGGTTATTTCGCAACGTCACCCTGAAGTGCTGTTTCTTTTAGTTGTGAATACGGGAAGATTGAGGAATGCCCATCATTCCAGTTGATCCCCAAGGCATAATTCCCCACAGGGCTCATGCCCGCTGGCGCAATAGACGCGGGAATCTGGTCCAGTGTCACATTGCGCTCACCCGTCCATTCATCTTGGCAACGGGCACACCGACAGGCGGCACGAAGCTCAGCACATGGCACAGCCCAGTCTTTGGCCCCTTGGCGCAATACAATACCCCGAGCTGGGATATATTCAGCCACCGGCGTGGTTTCGTTGAGATGCACCAACTTACTCACTTCACGGGCAACCGCACCAGCCAAAACCTTGAATTTGTCAGCAATCGGAGAGTCTGGATATCCAACCACAAGCGGAACCCCACTATCCCCACTTGGCGACACCTGAGGATCAATAGGCATTTCGATCACATGAGAAAACCCAAATTCATATACCAAGCTCTGTAGCGCCCCACGACCAAAAATGTAATGGTGTTTGTCACAGCCATCACACATGAAGTAGCTCATGTTTTCGACAATCGCGATAGATGGGATAGACAATTTATCAAACATCTCGATGCCTTTGACCACATCCACGAAACTGATTTTTTGGGGTGTCGTCACAATCACGGCTGCCGTGATGGGAATAAGCTGAGCCAGTGTCAGCTGGATATCCCCAGTTCCTGGCGGCAAATCCAAAATCAGATAATCCAGTTCACCCCACTGGGTACCTGTCAGCAATTGATTCACAACCTGAGAGACCATGGGGCCCCGCATCATGGCTGGAGAGCTTTCTGTTTCAGCATCCTGGGTATAGGCAAACGACATGAGTTTCACCCCGTGATAAACAGGGGGTTCAATAAACCCGTCATTGAAATACAAATGCGTCTCATCCGCAGCCACCATCGTCGGCAAAGACGGACCGTAAACATCGGCATCAAAC
>JAGYJO010000387.1 GCA_018402095.1 bacterium | reverse complement strand
ACGGCCAGTGTTTTTTTGCCAGTTGTTTTGTCTTCGTGTCGGTCTCTTAAATTATTGATGGCCAAAATCGCGGTGGACAGACAACCGCAAGCGGCGCCCAATAGCCACACTTTGGGCTGTAAATGTCCTGTGTGTAGATAATATGTGCCAAAGACAGAAACAAGTCCGAAAAACAGAAAAACAAAAATATCACCCAATCCTTTGTAGGCGAGAGGGATGGGACCTGCTGTGTAGCCTATGCCAAACAGAATTGAAAAAACACCAATAACGGCAATTGGCCAGCCGCCTTGCCAAATAAGGTAGCTGCCCAAGATCGCAGCAATGACAAAGGCCAGTATGAAGGCACGTTTCATGTGCTCTGGAGACACCAGCCCGGCATGTGTGGCGCGTGTTGGTCCCAGTCTTGCTGCGGTGTCGCCCCCTTTTTGATGGTCAAAGTAGTCATTGGCGAAATTTGTTCCGATTTGAATCGCAATCGCGGCCATTAAAATGATGACAAGCAACCCCGGTTGAAACCGAGCTGTCGACGCAGCCCATGCTGAAGCAAGCAGAACAGGGGCGATAGCTGCTATCAGTGTTTTGGGGCGGGCGGCGTTGATCCAAGTGCGCATGTTTGGGCTCCTATTTGAGAATGAGTGGTACCAGCTCAGAGAGCTGGTTTTTGACTCTTGGGGGGATTTGTTCGGGGTTTGTTTTTAGGATGGATTTGACCCACAACAACGCTTCTTTGAGCTCCTTGTGTTGCTTACTTCTGTACCACATCGTGCATTGTGTCACGACATGTATCCAGTAGCCTTCTCCACGTGCCCATTTCAAGGCTTCGTGGGTCCATTTGGAAGCGGTGTCGAAGTCTCCCAGTGCGAGTGCAGATGCGGCGCTGGCGCCATAGGCTAGGCTGTGGTGCGGGCAGGTTTTGATGACTTCATTGAAGCATGCGATGGCTGTTTTATGGTCTTTTTGTATCTGGCAGGCCCAGCCTGTGAGCAAATAAGCATCGGGGGCGAGGTGGTCAAAAATGGTTTCCATATGCCCGGTCCAGTGTAGTA
>JAGYJO010000386.1 GCA_018402095.1 bacterium | reverse complement strand
AGATCCCAATCCAGTGAGTGCCCACAAACCGGAAACAGTCGGGTGCTCCGCCACTATGAATTTACCATCAATACCCAAACACCGCCCCCCAGCATAAATATGCTGATTCCCCGCCTCTAGGGAAACGCCCAAAACAGTCTCCGCATACGCTTGTATCAAATGTGCACCAGAAATCTTCACAGCCAAATCGGACTCATAAGGTCTATACGTTGCACCCACACGTATCTGTCCCGAAGAATACGGCACATGCCAGAGTTTTTTGTCATGCAGCACCGACCTCAAAGCCGGCGTCATCCGATGACGCAAACACAAGACCTCCCCAGCCGAGTATTGCAACCGCAAATGCTGCCAAGCCGCCATAGTCGCAATACCAACGCCCGCCGTACAAACAACATGTGTACCCCAGACCCCATATCTGTTTTCGGAAAACAGCAGCTCTTCAGGCGAAACCACAGTCTTTTCATATAAGCGCCCCAAGCGTCGAAACCGAGATCGCATCGCAGCCAAAAGTCTGGTCGTTTTGACCACCGCACCGTCCATACACACCCCTCCATAAGGCGCAGCTGAGGATGGCATCACCGGCGTCCAGGAAAAGGCTTCAAAATATTTTTGTTTTTTCTCCCAGAGAATGGCTTGCTCGTCGGAAAAGTATCGGGACACCGGGACATGTTGAATCAGAGACAGCCCCAAACGTTTTTCCAGCGCTTCATAATGGGCGATCGCATAGGGAAATACACTTTCGGCTTCCCAAGCCTTGGCCAGCTTTCGGCCAGACAAGGGCTCCATAAGGCCGGCGGCAATAGCCGTCGCACTGGCGTGGAGCCCTTGGTCCACGATGGCCACCCGTTTCCCCGCTTCGAGCAACCGATCCGCGAGCAAAGTTCCGGCTATACCCTGGCCTACGATGACAACATCAACGTGCATAGCCTTAGTGTAAACCATCACCTGACCATAGCGAAGGAGATTTGAGATAACCGTTCTCGTCCTCAGACATGACCATAATCTCTAAACTATGATTTAATATCGGCCATGAATTCTGACTTCTTT
>JAGYJO010000385.1 GCA_018402095.1 bacterium | reverse complement strand
GCGCCGCCAGACATCGTCGGGGGCTGAAGCCGTCTCAAAACATCTTGAATAAAGCGATTCACATCCGGTGTCGCCGCACGAAAGTTCCGATGCTCTACCAACAAATGTAATCGCTGTTTCAATTGCGACAAATGAATAGCCGAGGTCGCAGAACCAAATATAGTAGGAAAATACGCCAATTTGGGGAACAGGCGATGTGCTTCATCCAAAAGACGCTGCCGTGTCTCATGACTACGATCTGTTTGATCCCACTTGTTCACAAACAAAACAAACGGCTTTTGTGCTTCCAAAACCATTTGAACAACACGTTTGTCTTGATCCACCAAAAAGTCGGTTGCATCAATGACAACAACCGCCACATCTGCACGTTCTAAGACACCTGTAGCACGTATGGAGGAGTAATATTCAATATCATCTTCCATCTTGGCCTGTCGACGTAATCCTGCCGTATCTATCAAGAGGTACGGGTTTTCATCAATAAAAATAGGACACTCGATAGGGTCTCTCGTCGTACCCGGTGAATTGTGAACCAACGCCAAGGAACGACCCGTCAAGGCATTCAGCAAAGACGATTTACCTACATTTGGTCTACCCATAACAGCAATACGGGGGTAGTCATCGGCATCATTTCCTTTGGGTAAATTTTTGCCCAATACTCCTCGCAATAAAGGATCTACCCCATGTCCGTGCATGGCAGAAATCGGCGTCACTTCGGGGAATCCCAATTCATAAAAGTCATGTGCTGCATGCGACAGCATGTCATTGTCACATTTATTTGCAGCAATAATAACTTTATCTGACACCATACGTAACCGCTGCGCAATCGCATATTCTATAGGATGAATACCAAAAGCCCCATCCGTTACCCAAACAATACCATCCGCTTCTTGAATAGCCGCATCCACACGCGCCTCTATCTCGGGCTGCAAAAAAGTAACATCAGACAAATCAAAAAAAACACCCGCGCTATCCAATAGTTGAAATGAACGGCCTTTATAACTGGCCATATATCTCACCACATCACGTGTAACACCCGGCGTATCCTTGGT
>JAGYJO010000384.1 GCA_018402095.1 bacterium | reverse complement strand
CAGCAGCATACGTCAACACAGCAATCGCCAGTACGACAAATACAACAAAGGCCAGCAACCATTCTGCAGTAGAGGAAAAGCTAATGGATTTAAACAAAGGTGTCAGCACTTTTTTACCCACCAAATAAATCCCAACAACAGTAGCAACACCCAACAATAACGCCGTTCCCAAGGCAGAAAAAACACTCCCCGTAGCATCCCCAGCAAAAGACGCAGCCAACACCAAAATAGGGACAACGGCAAGGTCTTGCATCAGCAACACAGAAAAACACAAAATCCCAATAGGCCGGTTTGAGAGCTTTTGCTCTTCCAGCAACTTCATAACGATGGCCGTAGACGAAAGTGCAAAAGAAGCCCCCAACAAAACAGAGCCCTGCATACTGTTTTCAAAAAGGAGGGCAATCCCAAAAATCACCAGCGCGGTCAGTCCTATCTGCACAGAACCCAACCCAAAGATATACCGCCGTAACGCATTCAGACGGCCCAAAGAAAGCTCAAGCCCTATCATAAACATCAAGGTGACAATCCCTAACTCACCCAGAAGATGCACCGTACCCGTTTCAGTGATCGTCACATGAGACACCCAGGGCTGCAGATAAGACAGCTGCGCAATACCATAAGGGCCAATAACAATGCCACAAAGCAAATAGCTCAAAACCGGTGATACGTGTAAACGCTGCAACAAAGGAACCAGAATGCCAGCTATGCCAAAGAAGAGCATCCCCATGGCAATCACGTCTATTAAATGGGGTTCGGTCATAATCACTCCGTATACAGAAGCCTACAAAATCCCTTTATAACTCTTCCTGTGTTCGATTTTGCCTTCGATGAGTTTTTCGATCGCGTCCAGCTTCTTGGTGTCTCGCTGCGAATAGAAACCAATGGCAATCCCCGTTTTGCCAGCACGGCCCGTACGACCCACCCTATGAATATACTCTTCGCTGTTATTCGGCAGATCAAAATTGATCACCAATTCCACGTTCGGGATATCAATCCCACGCGAGGCCACATCACTGCCCAAAAGCACCGTAAATTGATTCTCACGAAACCC
>JAGYJO010000383.1 GCA_018402095.1 bacterium | reverse complement strand
ATCCGTTGTATTTGAATAGCTCTGGGATATCGCGTTTGTAGCGGGTCGTGAGTTGGACATAGGCCTCGTGGAGTGTGGTTTCTTCGCGTATGGCACTTTTGAATTCAAAAACAACGAGCGGCAGTCCGTTGATATAGAGAACCCCATCGGGAATGCGTTTTTCGTAACCGACAATCTCCATCTGGGTCACGAATTTGTAGTGATTCAAGTCTGAATCGCTGTAATCAATGAAATGAATATAGAGGTCTTTCTGGCTTCGGTCATCCCGTTTGAATGTGAACCCGTCAGAGACCCATGTCATGATGGTTTTGTTTGAGGCGTAAAGGTCGGAGGCGGATAGCACCTCTAGTTTACGAATAATAGAGTCAATTTCAGCCGTTGTGAGATTATCGGCTTGATATTTTTGCGACAGAAATTGTCGTAGGTCGTCGGTAATGAGGACCTCTTGGGGGGATCGGTTTGTGAGGGTATCGCCTTTGATGTGGGGGTAGCCTTGGGTTTCTAAGAGGTGGGTGATGGCGGCTTCGAGTTTGGCTTCGGTGAATTTCATCGGTTTTTGCTGAGCCTCTTAATATCACGGGCCAGTTCGGCGAGGTTGTTGGCGTGGTCTTTTTTTTGAGTAAGTTCCTTGAAGCGTGTGTATTCCAAGGCGGCTTTTTCTTCGGCCAATTGGTGGCTGATTTTACCGGCGTGGGTGAGCAGTTCTTTGCCATTCAATTGAATAATGGCGTCCAAACGAGAGGCCCAATCCTGCATCGTCATAGGGGTTTGTTGTTGGGCCATGGTTTCTGCAAAGGCGAGGTATTGTTCCACTAGCAAGCTCAAGCGTTTCATTTCGTTTTCGGTGAGGTATACCTGTTCCAAAATGAAACCCAGCTTCCAAATCGTTCTGGTCACATATGTGGAATATGCTCCCGCCACGATTTGAAACCTGAATTCCATTTTGGAATGGGTATAGTTTTTTGCAATAGCGGTATCTTTTTTCTGAATTGATTTTTGGTCTTTTTTGTCCAGTGATTGCATCCCCATCAATGGCAAGGTGGCATCTACTCGCTGA